>JASLEQ010000802.1 GCA_030151135.1 Candidatus Sulfotelmatobacter sp.
GAGGAGGATGGCCGCAATCTGCAGGAGGTATCGATCGAATTTCATTTCTGTCATCACCGTGCGGCCGGCGCCCGGCAATCGCCCAACTCACTTAGCAACTGTTTCACATCGTCCAGGCCGGGACCATACTCCAGCGCCGCATTCAGCGTAGCGCGCGCAGCGCGAGCATCGCCGGACATGCATTGCACTCGAGCGAGGTTTTTGGCCAAGCCGGGTAGATCGTGGTTGCGATTGAATGCGGATTGAAGCAATGCCTCGGCCTGCTGCAATTTTCCCTCTTTGGCGAGAAGGATGCCGAGATTGGATAATGCCGTGAGGTCTACTGGATCCAGTGCAAGCGCCCGTTGGAACGCATGTTCGGCCGTTGCATAGTCTTTTCGCTCGGCACTGACGTTGCCCAATGCGTCCAGAGCCTCTTTGTCGTTTTCCAGTTGATCTCGTATACCATTGAGTTCATTCCAAACGACTGGCTCGGCTGCCCGGTCGCCTTCGAGTAATTCTTTGTAGTGCGCCATTGCCAAGTCTCGTTTCGATGCGCCGGGCGAGAAGATGGGCGCCAGTTCTCCGGATTCCGATGTCTCGCCAGCAAGGGCTATTTTCGCTGGCTCCCTGCGGATGCGGTGATCGGTCCAGGCGACGTGAAGGACATTGCGGGCACCCGTCTGCGGCATATGGCAACCGGTGCAGTCCTGGTTCTCAGGATGATGAGTGGCGGCGAACTGCGGCCGGCTATGGCAGACCAGGCACTTGCCGCGAAAGAACGCTACCCTGTGCGCAGCATCCGGAGTGTAGTGCGGATCGTGACAGCTGGTGCACGACATGCGATCGCCGCTGACGCGCCTACATTTGCTCTGGCTGAATTGTTCCACCTCGCTGACCGCGCGGTCGGTGAGGTTGACGCCACTGCGGACATAGAAGGCTAGATAGGTGGAGATGGATTCGCCCGGACGATAGTTCAAAGCGGAATGGCCGGCGCGCTGGACAGTGACGTCTCCCTCAAGATGACAACTGATGCAGATGGAATCACGTTGGTCAGGTGCGAGCCGGGCGGGGTTCAAGATTTCGGCTTTGCCTGTTGCCCCGATGTGTTGGCTGCCGTCACCATGACACGATTCGCACGTAACTCCGGAGTGGAGAAAGGGCAGACCTCGATAATGGTTGATCGTTCCCGCATCACTGGACTGGACGGAGCTCATATGGCATCGCATGCATTCGCTTTGCATGGGGAGCGGTGGGGCCATGCGGTCGATTTCCGCCAGGCCCGGTTTCATGTCATAGGAGCCGGAGGATGCATACCAGGCAACTGGAGACTCGAAGAGGAAATCGTTCATCGCGTAAAGATAGGTAGTGCCGAGGTGGCCTGAACCGAGGAAGTAGAGCAGCGACTCGCGCCCGATGCCCGAGTCTTTGAGCGAACGCCAGGCAAGTTTGACCTGACCTCCAGTCGATGAGACGGAGTATTCCGTGGAGGACCCGGAATGGGTAAACGTGCCAGGATGGAAATTCTCTGACGCCAGGCCGCTGGCGTTGGCCATCGGTGTAGCCACGTATGTTTGGAAAATCTTTGCATGACACTGCGCACAGGCCGCATCCGCTTCGCGAACCGAGGTCGGCTGTTCGGCCCAAACACGGAGGCCTACCACCAGTACCATGATCCCAGCCGTAGTGGCGCCGAACCGGCAGACATCAATGCGCATTGTTCTTGATGGCATTGGCATCGTTGGCCTGCCCGGCAACCGCGGCGCTCGCGTCACGCTGGAGTTTGCCGTACGTCTGCATCTCAGTCTGAGCCTCGGCAGTCTTTCCCTGCGCCCGGTATACGGCGGCGAGCAGGAAGTGAATGGTAGGCTCGCGCGGGCTTTCGTTCTCTGCCATCAACAGGTCAGGAAGAGCATCAGAGTGTTTGCCCATGCGAACTAATGCACGGGCGCGATCGACGCGCGCCTGCATCAGCTTCGGACAACGATCGACCACTTTGTTCAATTCCGCGTAGGCATTTTCGGCCGAATCGTTGGCTTCGAGAATGGAATTCGCGAGTTTCCATCGGGCGAGGCAGTTATTGGGATCATTGGCAAGTTCGGCGTGAAATTCTTCCTGCGCGGATTGCCACTTACCCATGTTCCAGAAGGCGTCACCCATGTGCATGTGCGTTCCGGGCGTTTTCGGGGCTTTGTCGATCGCCTTCTTATATTCGACGAGGGCGAGATCGTAGTTATGCATGCTCGCGTCGATCTCGCCGGCGATCTCGTGTGCGACCACGGAGTCGGGATCAATCTCATTGACCTTCTGCAGCGCGCCCTCGGATAACTGCAGATAGGCCTTGCCCAGAAGGTACCAGGCTTCCTGGTTCTTGGGATTGCGTGCCACAAAGTCATTCAGTTTTGCCGAAGCTTCCTGGAGTTTCTGGGCGTTGATGAGGACGTGGATTAGGACCATCTCCACCTGGTCATCCTTGGGATTGGCGCGCAGGGCCGATTCAAGAAGCGGCTGCGCCTTGTCGCTCTTTCCCATCTGGAAGTAGCTCATGCCCAGCATGGCCGTCGCACCCGGCATATTGGGATTCAATTCGAGGCCGTGTTGAAGAACTTTGACGGTATGTTCGTAGTCGTGCTCATCGAAGTAAATCATGCCCAGGTTGTTGTACGCCGCAGCCAAATGAGGGGCCTGCTTCAGGATCTGGTTATATTTGTCGATCGCCGTCGCTGTGTCACCTCGCTGGCGCGCGGCCCTGGCCTCTGCATAGAGGTTCTGCACCGAAGGAGTGACTTCGTCGTTGGCCTGGAGAGGAAACGCGTTTCTTGCGAGGGGAGTGAACACGCAGAGCAACAGCAGAGAGCAGATATATCGGGGAATGAATGCGGGCACGCCCATCCTCATGGCTTGTGATTATAGTGTAGCGAAGGCGGCCGCCGCCGGTTCCTTTGCATCCATGACGGAGCAGGCGAACCGCGACTCAGCACTTGCAAATCTGCGCGCGAAAAGAAAAAGCCGGATTGCGCGAAAGCAATCCGGCAAGGTCTGGAGACGTACAACGTACTGCAAACAAGAGGCAGGTGACAACGGTTCAGAATTCTATTCGGAAAGTTACCTGGCCTTGTCGATTACTGATCTGCGAACCTTGTGAGTTGACTTGGCCGAACGTGGAGTCGCTCTTGTTGTTATCTGGTCCCTGGAATCGCGT
>JASLEQ010000807.1 GCA_030151135.1 Candidatus Sulfotelmatobacter sp.
TGAGTCCACTCTCCCGTTCCATTGGTTGATCAAGACCAGGACGATCCGGGATGCGATCAGAAGAACTTGAACGATGGCATCGTGAACACTCATGACACGGTCGCCCGAACAGCGAGATGCCGAATCACTATCCCTCGCAAAACGCTGGCATAGTGGTACTCACTGACGAACACTGTTTGTCTCTGATCACCTCGCGAAGTACTTCTCTTCCAAAATGCGCCGGTGATGCAGTTCGTGGCCGGCCGTGATATACGCCAGGGCGCGAACGGTGACTTCGTTCTTATTCGCCATGCCGCGGCACTTCCATGCTTGCTCGTCCAGGTTTCGCAGCAGAGTCAGCGTTGCCCGGCGCACGGCGATGTAGTCCTCAATAACTTCTGAGAATGCGATCTTTGCGAACGGACCGTTGCGGACATAGTCATCTTGCTCGAAGCCTTCGATCGGAGTGCGGTCCGCGCGGGAGAAGCGCAGCATGCGATACGCGAAAATGCGCTCGGTGTCGCAGACGTGTCCGAGAACCTCTTTCGCCGACCATTTGTTCGGAGCATAGCGGAAATCGCCATCGGATTCGTCGCGTCCCGAAAGCAGGATGAGCATCTCGCGCCGTTGAACATCGAGCGTGCCCAGGATGTCGCTTCCGGACATCAGCGAAATGTACCGCCCATAATATGCGGCGTATTCCCCAGGTTCCGGACGCGGAATAAGAATTGAGGCGGACACGGCGGTTGGGTCGGACATGAACGGCTCCTTTGTGGCGGATGAACTGCAGGACTTGCAGGGACCGAGACTGATGTTTAGACGAACAACCCAGAAAACAGTTTCGATAATTCTTCTCCCTGGGAGCATAACGCCGAACGCCTGTGGAAAGATACGAGCCCGCAAAATTTTCCGGGAATCGTTACATGATGCCGCCTCGAAAATCCCTAGTTCCAGATTCAGCAAGGGGATCCGGGAACGCCGCCAGCTGTGTGGAGATGGAGGTACTTACGTTGAAAATAAAGGGATTTCCACAGCGCTCACAATGAGACGGAGGAGTACAATCGCGAATGGTCACTAAAGTGCGGCCAAAATACTCCTAATCCCAACAAAGGAAAGGATCCTGTTACCCCATGTGGAAGCCGACAAATCAGCCTCAGACTCCCGGCCGGCCAGCTGAGCCGGAGCGCCCAACTACGTCTACCCCCAGTGCACCAGTCATGGCCAGCGAACCCCCGGCGGCTCCGCGTCCTGTGACGACCACCACTGCGGACCAGGCTACCATCGGCAAGTCGCTCGTGATCAAGGGCGAGGTGACCGGTTCCGAATCACTTTACATCGATGGTCGCGTCGAAGGTTCCATCAATCTTTCGGGCAATCGCGTCACCGTAGGCCGCAACGGAGTCGTCTCGGCCAACATCAATGCCCGCGAAATCGTCGTGCTCGGAAAAGTGCGCGGTAATTTAACCGCCAGTGATCGTGTGGACATTCGAAGCGATGGTTCGCTGACCGGCGACGTCGTCGCGGCACGCATCTCCATTGAAGACGGAGCGTTCTTCAAGGGCGGCATCGACATCCGCAAGGGCGGACAACCGCAAACTCAACAGAAGGCCAACGGCGAAGACAAGGTGGTTTCGTCGAGCGAACCGGCAGCAGTCGGCGCGCGCGCGTAGAGTCGCGCAGAGTTTGAAGTGAGCGGGCACCCGCACGGGTGTCCGTTTTGCTTTTCCGGCCTACCTGCAAGGCCTTCCAAAGTCTTCTCCAGATTGCCAACCGGTCATCCCATGATCTGTAATTACACACGCCGGTAACGTCGACAGCGAGAATCTGTTCAATTCCCGATTATCCAGCGACGAAACTATTTGATTGTTACGTGTTCACCAGCAAGCAGTCGCCGTACGAATAGAAACGATAACGCTGTGCCACGGCGTGACGATAAGCATTCAGCACATGGTCCGTGCCTCCCAGTGCGCAGACCAGCATCAGCAGGGTCGATTGCGGAAGATGGAAATTCGTTAGCAGTGCACGGACCACACGAAACTGAAATCCTGGATAGATAAAAAGATTCGCTTCTCCGGATCCCGCCTGGATCTCCCCCTTGCCTCGTTGCGCAGCGTATTCCAGGGTGCGTACCGTCGTGGTTCCGATCGCCACGACTCTTCTCTTTTGTGCCTGCGCCTTCTGAATCTTTTCTGCTGCCTCAGCAGAGATCGAATAACGTTCGGAATGCAGCTGGTGTTCTTCGACGTTCTCGACATGGATGGGCTGGAACGTTCCGAGTCCGACGTGCAGTGTCACTTCGGTTGTCTCGATACGCCGATCGCGGATTCTGGCGAGAATCTCCGGGGTGAAGTGCAGACCCGCCGTGGGAGCGGCGACCGATCCGCGTTCCTGAGCGTATACCGTTTGATATCGCTCGCGATCGCTGATCGCATCTTCTCGCGCAATATAGGGGGGTAGAGGAACGTGGCCGATGCCCTCCACGGTGCCAAAAAAGTCGTCGACTGGCGCAAAGCGAATCTGTCGCTCGCCGTATTCGCCTCGGGCGATCACCTCAGCCTGGAGTTCGTCCTCTTCTCCAAAGAACAAATGCTCGCCCACTCCGATCTTCCGTCCCGGACGCACCAGGCATTCCCATACATTCGGCTCGCCTTGAACCTGCCGCGTCAGCAATACCTCGATGCGCCCCTTCAGAAACTGAGGGGAAGCGGGGTTCCGCGGGCTTACCGGTTGAGACTTAAGACCACCCCGCCGTCCAAAGAGCCGCGCCGGAAAGACGCGCGTATTGTTAAAAACGACGAGATCATCCGTACGTAACAAGTCGGGAAAGTCGCGAAATGTGCGGTCTTCAAACTCTCCGGGCGTAGATGAGAGATGAAGCATGCGCGACGCGGAGCGGTCCGGAAGCGGTTGCTGGGCAATGAGCTCTTCGGGGAGTTCGTAGTGGAAATCGGAGACTAGCACGCAGGGCTGATTATAAGGACTCGGGCCAAGGGGCGGGCCTTTCCAAGCATCTTCAACTCACGAATTTTCGGCAAATTTTCAATTGTTTCCGACACAATGGTACTGATACTATGCGGGTGCCACGTGCGGC
>JASLEQ010000810.1 GCA_030151135.1 Candidatus Sulfotelmatobacter sp.
AGCGGATGCTCGTTGAGTACAAACCGTTTGAACCGGCCTTCTATCACACCGACATCGCCGACTGGGGGATGGCACTCCTTCTAGCGCGCGCCGCAGGACCTCAAGCGAAGGTTTTGGTGGATACCGGCCATCACTATGCGGCGCAGAATATTGAGCAAATCGTGGCCTGGCTGCTATCGGAAAACATGCTCGGCGGATTTCACTTCAACGATCGTCGCTATGCGGATGATGATTTAACCTTGGGCTCGATTGATCCCTATCAGGTGTTCAGAATTTTTCACGAGATTCGTTTGTTCGAGTGGGAAACTGGACAACGGGCAGACATCGCCTACATGGTCGACCAAAGCCACAACCTGAAGGGAAAAATCGAGGCCATGATCCAGACGGTCACTATGGCGCAGCAGCTTTTCGCGAAAGCCGCGCTCATTGATCTTGAGAAACTCATCGGTGCTCAGAAGAACTGCGATCTCGTTCGCGCAGAATCCTTGTTGCAAGACGCCTTCGCCTTTGATGTCCGACCCGCGATCCGGGAGTGGCGTGAATCGAAAGGGCTGCCGAACGATCCCATGGAGGCATTTCGCCAGAGCGGCTATCTCGAGCGCATTACCAAAGAACGGGCTGCGAAGAACGCCCACAACGTTTCTTCTTATGCCTGAGCATCCCGCAACGCCGTATCTTGCGTTCGACTTCGGAGCGGAAAGCGGGCGCGCCTTGCTCGGCCGCCTGAAATCCGGCGTTCTCACGCTGGAAGAAGTTCATCGTTTTCCCAACGAACCCGTCGAGTACGGAGGCTCGCTTCACTGGGATCTACCCCGGCTTTGGCTCGAAGTGCGAAAGACCTTGAGCCGACTGGAGCATTCACCACTGGCCGGAATTGGTGTGGACGCTTGGGGCGTAGATTACGCTCTGCTGGGAGAGCGCGGCGAACTGCTGCAAAATCCATATCACTATCGTGACCGCCGCACTCACGCCTTGATGGATGAGGTCTTCCGGATCGTCCCGAAAGAAGACATCTATCGAACAACGGGCATTCAATTCATGCCCATCAATACTCTTTATCAGCTCTTCGCGGCAAAATTACAAACGCCTTCTCTCTTGGCCTGCGCGAAACAGATGCTCACTATCCCCGATCTATTCAACTATTGGCTGACCGGGAAAGCAGTTTGCGAATTCACCAATGCAACTACAAGCCAAATGGTTGATCCGTCACGGCGCGCATGGGCGACCGATCTAATCCAGAGACTCGGACTGCCTCCTGATTTGCCGGCGCCCATTGTGGAACCGGGCACAATGCTTGGTCCCCTACTGCCGGAACTCACTCGCGCTTCGTCTTTGTCAGGAACTCCGGTGATCGCCCCGGCATGTCACGACACGGGTTCCGCAGTTGCCGCCATAACCGCTCGAAACGGTACGGCATTCTTGAGTTCAGGCACATGGTCCCTGATCGGCGTAGAACTCGACAAGCCCGTGATCACCGCGGAAACTCTCGAGACGAATTTCACGAATGAAGGTGGTATTGGCGGCACTACCCGGCTGCTCAAAAATGTTATGGGCCTCTGGATTCTGCAGGGATGTAGGAACTGCTGGAACGTACCAGCCCACAACGGCGACTATCGTGAGTTATTGGATCTGGGCAATCGAGCGCCGGCATTCGCCCATCTCGTAAATCCCGATGCCGAGTCGTTTCTCCGAGCAACGAATATGCTCTCTTCCATCGATGCCTTCTGCGCGAAGACCCACCAGCCGAAGCCAGAGACTCCTGGCGCTTATGTGCGGTGTGTCCTGGAGAGCCTGGCAATGAAGTACCGATTCGTCTTGCGCAATTTGGAACAGGTTTGCGACCAGCACATTGAGCAAATTCGAGTGATCGGCGGCGGCTCGAAGAATCGACTGCTCAACCAACTCACGGCGGACGCAACCGGAAGAAGAGTTCTGGCTGGTCCAGTGGAAGCCACAGCGCTCGGCAATCTTGCGGTTCAGATCCTGGCGACAGGACAAGCTACATCCCTTGACGAAGTCCGTTCCATCATCGATCGATCATTCCCTACCGAAATGTTTGAGCCGATCTCCACCGACCAATGGGACGAGCACGCCGAACGTTTTGAACAATATTGCGATGTGGCCTATGCCTGAAATCAAAGAGACAACCTACCTCAAAGACCTCTGGAGCGCAGACGAAGCCCGGAAACTGGGCGACAACCAACTGGCGCTTCTGCGCTATCGATCGAACTTGCTCGGAGCCGACCTTCGCATCACCAATTTCGGCGGTGGCAACACCAGTTCAAAAATCGAAATGACCGATCCTTTCACCGGAAAGCTGGCCCGAGTGCTTGCCGTGAAAGGAAGCGGCGGTGATATTGGCTCGATGGCTGAGTCCGGTTTTGCGCTTTTATATTTGGACCGTCTGGAACAACTGAAAAGACTTTATCGCGGCGAGCAGCACGAAGACGAAATGGTTCGCTACTATCCACTCTCGGCTTTTGGAGAGAATCGTGTCGCGCCATCGATTGACACACCCTTGCACGCATTTCTGCCCTTTACCCACGTCGATCATCTTCATCCCGATTGGTCGATTGCGGTGGCTGCGAGCGCCAATGGAAAACGCAAGTTAGAGCAATTCAACCGGGAGTTTCGCCGCAAGATAGTTTGGCTCCCCTGGCAACGTCCGGGTTTCGAACTGGCCCTGTTGATCGAAAAAGCAGTCCAGGAAAATCCTGGTGTCGAAGGTCTGATCCTTGGTGGTCACGGTCTTTTTACCTGGGGCATGTCTCAGCGGGAGTGCTACCTCAATAGCATTCAAACTATCGATCAGATGGGAGAGTTCATCCAGAGCCATGCGGATAGAACCGGTCCTCGGTTCGGCGGAGTGGCATGCCCACCCATTTCAGAACGGAATTCCATCGCAACGAAGATCCTTCCCACGCTGCGAGGGGCAGTTTCCTCGAATCGCCGCACTATAGCTCACTACACCGACGATGCGGATGCTTTAGCCTTCGCCGGATCGAAGTGGGCGAAAGAATTGAGTTCTCTCGGAACGAGTTGTCCTGATCATTTTTTAAGGACACGTGTCTGCCCCTGGTTTCTGGAGTGGAATGCGTCTGAATCCGACGTTGACGACCTCAAGAATCGGATTCAAAGCGAAGTCGGTGAATATCGCGCAGCATACAAAACCTACTACGAAACGTGGGCTACGCCGGAATCTCCTACACTGCGCGATTCGAATCCTTCCGTGGTAGTCGTTCCAGGCTTGGGCGTTTTCGGTTTCGGCAAAAACAAGAAAGAAGCCCGGATCACAACCGAGTTCTTCATCAATGCTATTCATGTAATGGCTGGGGCGAATGCGCTGGACGATGGTGAAGTGACTCACCCGCTCCCGCAAGCGCGCACCGACGAACAGTCGAAGCAATTCACGCAATTTCACAACTACGTAGCCCTGCCGAGATCTGAAGCCTTTCGCATCGAGTATTGGGCGCTGGAACAAGCGAAACTGCAGCGCATGCCCGCCGAAGCGGAATTCAGCCGAAAGGTTGCATTCGTCATCGGCGGAGCAAGTGGAATTGGTCGCGAGGCGGCACTTCTGCTTGCGCATAAAGGAGCACATGTCGTCATTGCAGATTTCGACGAGCAAGGGGCGCGCAAGGTCGCCGACGAGGTTGCCTCGACAGTGTCCAGAGAGCTCGTCGAGGCCACCCATGCGGACCTCAGCTCATCCAAATCTCTCGCGGAAGCGGTCGACTTCACAATTTCGCATTTCGGTGGCCTCGACATTGTTGTAAATACCGCAGCCATCTATCCCGTGGCCGGAGCCGACGGCGAGATCTCCGAGGCGCAATGGGCTAAGACTTTCATGGTCAATGTCGCCGGGAATTATCTCCTCGCCACACAAATCCAATGGGTTTTGAGAGATCAAAATCTGCCCGTCACGATGGTACTGACGAGCTCGGCGAATGCTGTTGTTCCTAAGAACGGCAGCGAGGCTTACGACACCAGCAAGGCGGCACTCAGTCATCTGATCCGCGAACTGGCGGTCAAACTTAGCCCCAACGTTCGCGTGAATGGAATTGCTCCAGCGACGGTAGTTGCAGGTTCGACCATGTTTCCTCGGGATCGGGTCATGCAATCGCTGAAAAAATACAAAGTAGCCTTCTCCGAAGCCGAGAGCACCGAAGATCTTCGCGGGAAGCTGGCTGGTTTCTACGCACAACGAACGCTGACGAAGGAGCCGATTTTCCCGCGAGACTGCGCCCATGCGATCCTTTGGTTGGCTGGAGATCAAAGCGGCAAAACGACCGGGCATGTGATTCCGGTGGATGGCGGCCTGTCCGAGGCCTATCTACGCTAGATCTGGATACAGGGCTTCCGGCCGCCGCGGACGGCGTAAGCTCCGGGCCAGCACCGCACAATGAGTAAGAACCGCGAAGACAGAAATGCTGGCCTAATGTGTCGAGCTTCACAATCGCCTACGCCGCAAGCGGATCGAATCCGCGGGCCAGTGTGCGATTATCATTCGGAACGATCTGTGTGAATGCGGCATTGAATTCGATTGAAATCGAAGGAGACATAGAATGACAGACAACACGCGACGAACATTTTTTGGCAAGATTGCGGCACTCGGAACTTTCGTTACCGGAGCAAGGCTGTTGGGTCAGCAGACTTCGAACGCTGGAAATTCTGCGACCACCCCCGCAATGCCACAAGGCACGCCCCGCAGCTCCAATGCCGGACATCACATAGATGACGGGATTTACTACTTCTCGGGCACGGGCTCCAACGACGGCTACCCGAAGGAAGATCACGTCGTGGTCACTGACCCGTTCGAGAAGCATGTTACGCGCACCATGGACGCGCTGAAGAAATCCGTCGAACGGGCCGGCAGCAACATGGACAACATTCTGCACCTCCAGGTTTTTCTTTGCCTACCGCTCGCCGCAGGCATCGCGACCCCAACCGGCAAGGCTCGGTTTGATGCACACAAAGCGCAGTACGACGCCCTTAACAAGATATACGGCACTTACTTCTCGCCGGGGAAAGCTCCGTCGCGCGCGTGCATGGCAGTCGAATGGATTCCCGGTGACTCTCTGATCGAGATCGTCGGCAGCGCAAAGGTTGTCGATGCAACCGCACCCACTGACAAATAGTTGCACTCGAATACAAGGAGCAGCAGCATGAGTCTTGGTTTGAATCGGCGTTCATTTCTCGCGGCAATGGGAGCGGCCGGCAGTTTTTTCACGCCGTTAAGGCTGACCGCCAGCAGCGTCTTCGGGAAAAAACGTAAATCGGCGATCGCCCCCTCTGTGGACGGAGCTCCGATCGTACCGATCACCAGCGGGCTCGGCTCTAGCGGCGACATCTATGCGGAACTGGGCGTGACGCCCCTGGTCAATATCAATGGCACGATCACCGTCATTGGTGGATCAGTCATGCACCCCGAAGTGATGGAATTGATGCGGCGAGGGAACGAACATTTCGTTCTGATTGACGAACTCGAAATCGCTGCCGGAAAGTTCATCGCCAATCTTTGTAAATCTCCCGCGGGGTACACGGGCCTGGTGACGGGCGGAGCGGCGGCGGCCCTGGTTGTCGGCTACTCCGGCATGATGACGGAAGATCTTGAACCGCGGATGATTGCGATTCCCGACGTTAGCGATTTCCCAAGAAATGAAGTCATTATTCAAAAAAGCCATCGCTATCCCTTCGACCACCAGATACGCCAGACCGGCGCAAAGTTGGTCGAGGTGGAAACGCGCGAAGAAATGATTGCCGCGATCAACCCGAAGACAGTCGCCATTCACTTCACGAATATTCTCTCCGATAAAGGACAAGTAAGCGGCCCGGAAACCATCGCGATCGCGAAAGAGCACAATCTCTTCACCTTCAACGACGCTGCCGCCGACGTTCCTCCGGTCGAGCGTCTCTGGGAGTATCCGGCCATGGGTTTCGACATGGTAGCGTTCAGCGGCGGCAAGGACATTCGTGGACCGCAAGCGGCCGGAGTTTTAATCGGGAAGGAAGAGTTGATCCGTTTCTCCCTGCTGAACATGAGCCCTCAAGAGGACCGGATCGGGCGTTGTTGCAAAGTCGGCAAAGAAACGGTGTTCGGCATGCTCAAGGCGCTCGAGATGTTTGTCCATCAGAACTACGAAGCGACGCTTCGGACGTATGACGAGCGGGCCCAGGTGATCACTGACGCCATCGCGCGATTTGGAGTGAGCGCCATGCCTCGGCAGTTCAATCCGCAGGCACTTGGCAACGTAACGCCGCGTTATAGTTGGAAGATTGACCGCTCCAAGTTAAACATTACCGGTCATGATGTTTTGCAAAAGCTGGCCGACACTCGACCCCTCGGAATCGGAAGCATGGGTGCTGGAGTGAGCGGCATGCGCGGAAGAAATCCGAATCCACCAACTGATGTTCAGCCTGCTCATCATGGCCCCCAACGCGACCCGGATACCTTCGGTTTCGCCGTGTGGCAGCTTAAAGAAGGCGAGGATAGATTAATCGCTGATCGTCTGGTCGCGATCTTCAGCGAAGCACCCAAGGCCTAACCAATATTCTGCACCGGGCTGACCAATCTCCTGTCCATCTATATCTATAGCCGTGCACATGGCTGGCAAGCGCGTCCCCGCTTCAGGCTGCTTTCTTTTAGGCGCTGGTTCTTCTCAGTCAATGGAAACCTGTTATTTAACACTGGACAAAACGAAATAGAACGATATAAAGGGAAACATCCCGAAAGTGCCATTGAGCATTGGCAGCGGCCGAGATCCAAGGCACAGAGAGGAAATAACTTCGATGCAGCGAAGAGATTTTCTGAAACGTAGTGTCGCATTGGCAGTCGCAGCTGAACTTGGAACCACCAAAGCCCACGCGTTCGTTCCTGCCCACAACTGGGACAAATACGACTTTGGTTCTGGTCCTTCGGTCGCGGACCGCCTCAATCAGGGGCCCTTTCCGCAATATCCCCCGGAGGCGCTGATCCCTACGGATGATGTGGTAATGACGACAACGCCTTCGGACGAAGTCGTGCCGAACTATGGCAAGGGACTGATCACCTACATCACGGCCGACAGCGGCACAGACGAAATTAAATCGGACAACATCCCGCAGGCCATTGAAGACCTGGTTCGCTTTCCGTTGGGTCAACAGCTTTACATACGGCCGACCTGGCGGGAGGTGCAGCCGCGCCCTGGACAACTCGTGCTGCCTGATTACGTGAAGCTGATTTTCGATCTTGCCAAGAAGAATCAGAAGCGGGTCGGTCTCCGCATTCAGATGAGCGCGCCCGACTATAAGAAAGAGCCGGCGCTCCCGCAGTTCGTTCTCGACAAAGTGCCAACCGTCGATCTTATTCCTGATGAAAAAGAAAAGAAGGCAGCCGCGCGCTTTATTGACAATCAATATTCGAAGTATCAGCCCCGATTCGATCATCCCTTTTTTCAACAGGCATTCGCTGAACTAGTTGGGCTTCTCGCGGCGGAATTTAATGGCAATCCGATCGTCGAGTTCGTCGACACCTTCTTATACGGGTTCTGGGGCGAGGGCCACACGTGGCCCTTCGTGAACACGCCGTTTCCCGACTACCAGACGGCTGAGAGGACCTGGGTCAAAATGTTCGAAGTTCAGCAGGAGCACTTCACCAAGACTCCGCTGATGACCAATACTCAACCCGACTACAGCCGCGTCGGCAACTCCGAGGTCCTCGACCGCACAATCCGCAGTTACAACTGGATTCGCAGCGACACCATCTTCATCGAGAACGAGCAAATCGAAACTCTCAGTAATCGTCCGCCATGGGTTGCGGCAGCGCTCGAACAAGGGATCCCCGCGAAGAGTCCCGACTCGTTCCCCTTGGAAGAAGGCCTGTCCCCGGCCGAAAACATGATTGCTCACGTAATCGATGTGGGCGCGAACTACTGGTCACTTTGGAATTTTCACGCGATCAGCGCCAAGAATTTGCAGAGTTATTACCAGGCATTTCCCAAGGCTTTTGATCAGATCAATCGTCGAATTGGATATCGGGTCAGGCCGTCAATGATTTGGAGCTACGATGACGGCGGCAACCTGGGATTGATTATCGCCTTTGCAAACGATGGCATCTCCGGCGTCCCGGGCGTGCTTCGGGTGACTGTCGAAAGCGAAGATGGCAAAACTCTAGCGAGCGGATGCCTCGATGCGGGCTATCCGCTGCCCGGAAAACTGCGGCAGGCGCAATTCGTGCTGCCCAAGGGAACAAAATTCGCTGGTTCGAAACTTCGGGCGGAGATCGAAGTGAAAAATATGCGTTATCCCGTTCAATGGGCTTGTCACCAGAAGCTTAACGACGACGGTTCACTCACTCTGCGTTCGAACCTCCATCACGGCTTTTAACAGTAAACATGACCAAAGCGTTCTGCTCGTTGCTGATCTTCACAGCTCTGCTGGCGGCTGGCCAGTCGTCCAAGAGGCCTGATCAATCTACAGCGCCTCACGCGCCCGTCGCTCAAATCGAGAGCCCGAGCCTACGCATTGAGTTTGACAAGAACACGCGGAGCCGCGTGATTGCACGATTCGGGACAAAGGAGATTCCGCTAGGCGCATTCTCGGCGTCTGAGACTGTCAAAGGCAGTGAGCGCTCCTGGTACGACTTCGCGTTGGGCTCGCAGACGCATGAGCGCGTCACCGACGCCTATGGTGCCGGAGAGAAACTCAACCTAGTGGGTACGTCTCGCGCACTGAAAAAGACTCTCTCCGTCACTATTTATGACGAATTTCCCAATCTGGCGATCTTTGATGTCAGCTACACGAATATTGGGAAGTCACAGCTGAAGATTCTGGAGTGGACAAACAATCACTATACGATCGACGCGCGGCAGAGCGCGACGGGAGTGCCATTCTGGTCGTTTCAGAGTGGATCTTACGAGCGTCGTCCGGACTGGATCGTCCCACTGAAAACAGGCTTCTCCCAAGAGAACTATCTCGGAATGAACGCAAGCGACTATGGAGGCGGCACGCCGATCCTTGACGTGTGGCGCAGAGACGTTGGCATCGGAGTAGGCCACGTCGAGGCGCGACCGCGATTGGTTTACCTGCCCGTCTCCATGCCCAATGCCCGCCAGGCTCAGGTTAGCGTGCAGTATCGTCATGAACAGTCTTTGCAACCCGGCGAAAGCCTCCGCACCTTTCGCACCTTCGTTGCCGTACACAACGGAGATTACTTCCAGACACTGCTTACCTACCGCGGGTTCATGTCGAAACAAGGGTTCCAGATGGCCAAAGCTCCCGACAGCGCTTTCGGAGCCATTTGGTGCGCGTGGGGATACGGGCGCGACTTCAAGCCCCAGCAGGTCTACGACACACTGCCCACGATCAAGCGCATGGGATTCACTTGGGTCACGCTCGATGACGGCTGGCAGAATAATTACGGCGACTGGCAGCTCGATCCGAAGAAGTTTCCTCATGGCGATGCCGATATCAAAGCGATGGTCGAGCGCATTCACCAGGAGGGATTCAAAGCCCAGCTCTGGTGGTCGCCACTCAGCGCGGTTCCGAATTCGAAGTTGCTCAAGGATGAACCTGACCTGATCCTGGAAAATCAAGACGGTTCCCCGCGCAAGATTTCATGGTGGGATTCCTACTATCTCTGCCCTGCCAACTCGCGGGTCGTGGAGTATCACAAAGCATTGGTGCGCAAGATCCTTGTCGACTGGGGATTTGACGGCCTCAAACTCGACGGGCAGCACATGAACGGAGTTCCTGCTTGTTACAACCCTGCCCACCACCATAAGCGTCCCGAGGACTCGGTGGAGGCTTTGCCGGATTTCTTCCGTGAAATCTACGACGCCGCACAACAAGCCAAGCCCGGAGCACTGGTGGAATTCTGTCCATGCGGAACTGCGTATTCGTTCTTCACGATGCCGCATTTCAATATGTCAGTGGCGTCGGATCCGAGAAGTTCGTTCCAGGTGCGCACCAAAGGCAAGACCATCAAAGGCCTCATGGGCGACGATGTCCCTTACTTTGGAGATCATGTTGAACTGAGCGACAATCACGACGATTTCGCATCGACTCTCGGGATTGGCGGAGTAGTGGGAACACAGTTCGTACTGCCCTCTTTAGTCGAGAAACATGGCCGTTTCGATCTGACTCCCGAACATGCCGAGAGCTTCCAGAAATGGCTGCAGCTCTACCAGGAGAAAGGCCTTTCCCGTGGTCAGTATCTAGGCACGCTCTACGATATTGGTTTTGATCGCCCTGAAACTCACGTCATCCGTAAGGATAAGAAGATGTACTACGCCTTTTTTGCTGCCAACTGGAAAGGCACTTTGGAGTTGCGCGGCTTGGACGATCGCGCGTATCACGTCGTCGACTACGTGGACGGGAAAGACTTCGGCGTCGTTCGCGGTCCGGTCGCGCATCTGTCTGCAGGTTTTTCGAAACATCTTCTGCTGGAGGCAACTCCGCAGTAGCAGTACGCCGCAAGTTGCACGGGCGAACACAACATAATTTCGCGTTTAGGACCACCCATGCACCGACGCACAT
The DNA here is from genome assembly GCA_030151135.1 of Candidatus Sulfotelmatobacter sp. The sequence continues at coordinate 10,516 of JASLEQ010000810.1, forward strand.
TCCTGAAGTCCGCCACGGCCACAGGACTCTCAGTTGGCTTGTATAGCGCTGCCGCCAAGGCCTACATCCCCGAACACAATTGGGACAAATATGATTGGGGCTCAGGGCCTCCCGTTTCCGATCGGCTCTATCAAGGGCCGTTCCCGCAATATGGGCCCGGTGCCGTCGTTCCCGACAGCGATGTCTCGATGATCACTTCGCCTTCGAAGGACATCGTCAGCAACTATGGCATGGGTCTCATCGCCTACCTGTCCGATGACACCGGACCACTCCACGTGCCGGGCCAAACTCTGGAGCGCACGCTCGAAGACCTGATCAAACTACCGTTCGCGCAGAAGGTCTATATCCGTCCCAATTGGCGTGATGTCCAGAAACAACCCGGACGGCTCGACTTTCCCGAGTCGTGGAAGATCACGTTCGATCTGGCTCGCCGTTACAACAAACGCATCGGCTTCCGAGTCATGCTCGAGAATCCAGATTTTCCCGATCCAGGCATGCCCGATTTTCTTCTGAACAAAGTTCCATACGTAAAACTCAAAGGCGAATGGAAGGGCAATCCTGCGGAAATGCGCTATCGGAAAGATAACCGCGTCCCGCAATACGATCACCCGGCGTATCAGGCAGCATTTCGCGAATTGAACGCGTTGCTGGCCGACGAACTCAACGGTCATCCGCAAGTCGAGTTCATGGACACGATGATGTATGGCTTTTGGGGCGAAGGCCACACGTGGCCGTTCGAGGGGAATCCTTTTTCGAGCCAACTGGTCGCGGAACGAACTTGGTCAGCCATGTTCGAGATGCAGCTCGAACACTGGACAAAAGTCCCGCTGGCCACGAATACCCAGCCCGATTTCAGCAACGTCGGCAACTCTGACCTTGTCGATCGGACCATGCGTACGGGAAACTGGCTGCGTACGGATACCATCTTCATTGAGAACACTCAGATCGAGGCGCTCAGCTATCGTCCACCTTGGGCCGCTGCAATCTGTGAAGTCGGTTTCACCACGGGCGATCCAAAAGAACTCCAGATTGACGAAGACGGAATTACTTATAACGAACAAATCATCACCCACGCGGCAGACGTCGGAGTGAATTACCTGTCGCTTTGGAGTTGGCATAAGCAGTCCGCCGCCAACATTCTCAGCTACTACGAAAAGTTTCCCGAGCCCATCGACCAGATCGCTCGCCAGATCGGCTATCGCGTTCGCCCCTCGTTCATCTGGACATTTACACGCGATGGAGTAACCGGCCTCGTAATCGGACTTGCGAACGACGGCATCGCTCCCGTTCCCGGCGTGCTTCGACTGAACGTGTCCAGCGACGATCAAAAGATCAATGTCTCTGGCTGCGTTGATGCTGGATACCCGAAGCCGACCGGTGTTCATCAAGTCATGCTTATGCTGCCAGCAGGCGCGCAATGGGAGGGACTACGCCTGAAAGGTGAACTCGAAGTGAAAGGTGTGCGTTATCCAGTCCGTTGGGCCTGCCGCCAGAAAGTCAACTCCGATGGATCGTTGACGCTGCGCCACAATTACAAGCCAGAGCAGCCATTGGTGTAAACGTCGACGGAATTGCGGTGGAGATGAAGGGCTCCGAACCCTGACTCAATCGATCACGTTCATAAGAGGAGAATATGAGATATTCCGTTATTTTTTTGTTACTCGCATGCGTCGGCCAAGCTTCCGGCCAAGTGAATTCCTCCTTTTACGTCTCTACGGCGGGAAGCGATTCGAATCCCGGTAGCGAAACCGCTCCGTGGCGCACCGTCCAGCATGCAGCAGACACCGCTCGTGCGGGCAGCACCGTCAATGTGCGTAGTGGAGTCTACGAGGAACTCGTGACCATCAAGGCATCGGGCAATGCCAGTGATGGATTCATCACATTGCGAAGCTATCCCGGAGAGACGGCCGTGCTAGACGCTGGGCGTTTCTCCCCCGCCGGAAGACAAGGTATTCTGACGATTCACAACCAGAGTTACGTAAGAATCGAGGGTTTAGAAATTCGCAACTTCCACACCGCTGAACATCGCCTTGCGCCGCTAGGCATCGACGTTAGCGGCTCTGGGTCCCACATAGAATTGCTGAAAAACAACGTCCATCACATCGAGCAGACGTTCCCAGGCCGCGATAAGCCCGGAAGTGGCGGCAACGGATTTGGTATCGCCGTATACGGGACCGACGCCAAGACTCCGATCACCGACCTCATCATCGACGGCAACGAAGTACATCACCTCAAGACCGGTTCGAGCGAGTCGTTGGTCGTGAACGGGAACGTCACAAACTTCCGCATCACGCACAACGTTGTCCACGACAACAACAACATCGGAATCGACGTCATCGGCTTTGAGCGCACGGCCCCGGATCCTGCGGTCGACCAGGCGCGCGATGGGATTGTCAGCGACAATCTGGTCTACGACATCACTTCAAAGGGCAATCCTGCTTATCAAAACGAAGAAAACTCCGATGGCATCTACGTTGACGGCGGCACCAGAATTTTGATCGAACGAAACCTCATGCACAATGTTGACTTCGGAATCGAACTGGCAAGCGAGCACAAAGACCGTGCCACCAGTTACATTACTGCGCGGAATAACCTGATTTATCACAGCCATACTGCGGGTGTTTCAATTGGTGGCTATGCGCCCGACCGCGGACACACCGATCATTGCATCGTGGTCAACAATACCCTGTACGAGAACGACACGTCAGCGACCGGCTCCGGTGAATTCCAAATGCAGTGGAACATGGCGGACAATGTTTTCGAGAACAACATCGTCTATGCCGGACCACGGTGCCTTATGATGCTGAACAAATCTCAACTCGATGAGAACAAGCCGCCCGCAATCCTCGATCACAACCTCTATTACTGTGCCTCCGGAGCGCAAGCAAGCACATGGGCACTGGCATCCTCAACCGTAACGGGATTCGGTAGATATGTTGAGGCAACTGGGAATGACAGTCATTCCCACTTCGCGGACCCGCGTTTCGTCGACCCCACGAAGAACGATTTTCACCTGCAATCCGATTCTCCCGCTCTGGCCGCTGGTACGACAGACAAACTTCCAATCGGAGAATTCGATCTTGAAGGTTCACCGCGAACGAAATCCGGAAAGATCGACATCGGCTGCTATCAGAAGCCCTCGCGCCTCTCTTCCGCTGCAATCAATCCTTAGGTAGTTGGCATTACGGGCGACGATATTTTTAGTAGGTTTCCTGACAAAGCGCGGGCCCGCTCTGTGGGACCATGCAGGATGCGATTTTCCAAGCTTCCTGCGCATCTGATTACTCGACTGGGAAAGAAGGAGTGTTCGGCCTGCGGTGAGGTGTTTAGCAAGAACGTAAAACCATCGCTAAGCAGGGCATTCGCGGACCACGTACGGAAAATGCATACACAGCAGAAAGCGGAAAGAAACGCAATCAAGGATTAATCGACGAAGCTGAACGTATGAAAGTCGAGCGCTGCAGACTTAATGGTGGTTTGCGTTAAGCAGAATCTTAGTCTCATCGGTCATTTTCTTCAGATCTTCGGCGTGTTGGTGAAGGACAGCCTTCAACTCAGAGGCAATTCGCTCAAAGTCATCCCCGTTCTCAGTCGACACCAGTTTGGAAGATAACTCAAGGATCCGCTTCTGTAACGGAAGAAAGGACATTGAGAACTCAGCTTAGGTCCGGGGAGAGTAGCCTGCAATACAGCACTCCCCCCATGACTCGAAACTCTTAGCTATCTTTGGGCAGACTGAATTTTTGTGGGGTCAAAAGGCCGGTTTCCAGAGCGTAGCGCACAATGTCGGCCCGAGAGGTGAGGCCCAGTTTTTCTGCGAGGCGACCGCGGTAGGTTTCCACTGTTTTCGCGCTTACGAAGATCTGCTGTGCGATCTCTCGGCTGCTGAATCCTTCTGCCACCAACTTTAACACTTGCACTTCCCGCTGGCTGAGTACCTCCGTCGCTTTCGTTGAGCGGCCACTCTCCGGCAGCGTGTGCTGGATCAATTCTGATGCCAGTTCGGAGTCAACATAAGTTCGTCCCTTAGACACCGCTCGAATCGCAGAAAGCAGGTCGGCATCTACGCTTTTCTTCAGAACATACCCGGACGCGCCTGCGGCGAGCGCCGTGCGCAGATATGCCATCTCTTCGTGCATCGTAAGCAGCAGGATTCGGGTGTCGGGGTTGTGCTGCAAGACCTGATGGATTGCATGCAATCCCCCTCGTTCCGGCAT
>JASLEQ010000033.1 GCA_030151135.1 Candidatus Sulfotelmatobacter sp.
GTTCAATTCCTGACGGCGCGCGAAGTCGTCAAAGCAAAACTCGTTTTCGATCATGTTGAGCGTGGAAATGCGCTCTTGCGAGATGATGCGGCAAACGAAGCGGCAGCGGAATTCAAAGCGGCGCTGGACCTTGATCCGGACAACGATTTCGCGCAGGAACGGTTGCGGGAAGCAGCGGCGCCGGCATTAACGCCCGTACGGGATCCGTTGCGTGCACGATTGGAAGAATCGCAGGAAATCCATCTGGAACCTGCGAACGAGATTGCGACATTCCACTTCACAGGTGACGTGAAGTCACTGTTTACACAGATCGCCGCTGCCTACAAGATGACGGTGCAGTTCGACGACTCGGTTGTGGCTCGGCAGGTCCGCTTCAACGTCGACAATCTGGACTTCTTCACCGCGGTCAGACTGGCGAGTGACGTCAGCAAGACGATGTGGGCGCCGCTTGACGCGCATCAGTTCGTAGTAGCTGCCAACACCGCCGAAAACCACAAGCAATATGACCGGATGTCGCTGCGGACGATTCATTTGCCACCCCACGCCTCTCCGCAAGAAGTTACTGAGGTGGTCAATGCAATTCGCAATACGCTTGAGCTGCGATTCATCAGTTCGGGACAGACTGCGGACACCTTGGAAGTCAGAGGCCCGCAAAACACGGTCGAGGCTTGCGGGGAACTGCTGAAAAACCTGGATAATCCGAAGCCGCAGGTCATGTTCGATATACGGGTGTTTCAGATCAATCACACGCTGACCCGCAATATCGGGCTGCACGTTCCCAATACGTTCAACCTGTACAACATTCCGGCGATTGCGTTGGCGGGGTTGGGTGGACAGAACATCCAGCAACTCATCAATCAGCTGATCTCGTCGGGGGGGATCAATCAGGCCGGCAGTTCTTCCCTGGCGGGACTACTCGCGCAGTTGACGGGTCAACAGAATTCGATTTTCAGCCAACCGCTGGCGACGTTCGGCGGCGGATTGACCTTCATGGGCTTGAGCCTGGATCAGCTGGCGGCGCAGCTGTCGGTCAACGAGTCATGGGTCCGCAGCCTTGAAGATATGTCGATGAGGGCTGGACAAGGCACCGACGCCACGTTTCACCTCGGATCGCGTTATCCGATCGAGAACGCCAGCTACGCTCCGATCTACAACTCACCGCAAATCTCACAGGTGCTGGGCAATCAGAGTTACGTGCCGCCGTTTCCCTCGATCAGCTATGAAGATTTGGGATTGCAGGTGAAGATCAAGCCGACGGTGCACGGCGACGGTACGATTGCGGTCCAGATCGAAATGCAAGTGCGCTCGCTCACTGGCCAGTCGAATAACGGCGTCCCGATCATTTCCAACCGAGAGTATAAAGGGTTTATCAATTTGAACGACGGTGAACCGGCCTTTATCGCGGGCCAAGTCTCCGAGACAGATACGAAATCCATGACCGGACTCCCGGGACTAGGTTTCGTCCCATTGCTCAACCAGGCGATGGTCACAAATACACGCGAAGACGACTACGACGAACTCATGGTCGCAATCACACCTCACGTACTTTCAAACTTCAATCGCTGGGGACCTACGATCTGGCTTAGTGAGAAGTAACTACTTCCCTCCCGATTCTTTCGCAGCAAAAGCGACCAAGCTCTTGTAGACCTCCAGGTAGTGGGGATCGAAACTTCCCACCTTGCGGCCGTTGATGAAGAGGGTGGGGGTACCGGTGACATCCACCGATTTCCCCAACTTGATGGACGCCTCGACGCGCGCCTTCGTTTCTGGTTTATCGGCACACGCTGCGATCTCAGTGCCTTTCACTCCAGATTGATCCGCGATTGCTTTGAGTTTTTCGTCGACGTTTTCCGCCGTGATGTCGGACTGCTGTTCGTAGGTTTTGGAGACAAACTTCCAGAAGGCGTCGTTGGAAGCCCGTCCCACGCAGTCGGCGTATGTAGCGCCGCGCATCGCCCAGTTATGCATTTCGAGCGGAAAGTTCTGGAAGACGAAGCGGGCATTCGGCTCGGCGTCGACCAGAGATTGAATCGTTGGCTGGGCTGCTTTGCACGCGGGGCACTGCAGATCGCCGAACTCAACGATCATTACTGGAGCGTCCTTCGGGCCCTTGGAAGGCCCGGTTACGCCTTTTTCAAGTGCCTTCTGGGCGGGCTCGAATGGCTTGGCCCCGAATGGAATGATCTCGCCGACCAGGGCGTGTTGACCGTCGGGAGACACATAGAAGCGCGACAGCTGTTGGCCCTGGCCGTTCGCCAGGATCACCGTAACTTCCGCCAAACCCTCGATGGTGGAGGGCTTGATGCTTGCGATCTTCCAGGTGACATCCGCTTGATACCCAAACTGCTCATGCAGGAAAGATTCGACGGTCGCTTCGGAAGGTAACTCGGGCGTTGCGTGAGTACCGAGCTTCTCGCTGGAACTCTTATCTTTTGCAGGCTGTCCGGTCTGTGCTGCGCAAAAGAGGCTCAGCAGAAGAACCACAGTCGAGATCAGAAACTTGCGCATGTGTTCCTTTCGCATTGGCAATGTGAGTATTCAGATGGTAGTGGGATTCGTTTGTCTAGCATACGATAAGCGGCTGAAAATCACGGCTCATTCCTGGCGGCTATCGGGAAACGGCGGCCATAGCCAAAAGCTTTTGGGGAAATCTTCAGGCCCGGAGCGGCTTGCTGCCGCTTGTATTCCGCGCGATCCACCATTCGCATGACACGGCGGACGAGTTCGATATCGAAACCACGTTCGGAGGCGATCTGGTCAGCCGAGTGCGAATCTTCCACGTAGTCCTCGAGAATGGCATCGAGAATTTCATAGGGAGGGAGCGAGTCGGAGTCTTTCTGATCGGGACGAAGTTCAGCCGAGGGTGGCTTTTCGAGCGAGGCTTGGGGAATCACAGCGCGGCGGGAGTTTACATAGTGACTCAGCTTGTAGACCAGGGTTTTGGGAACATCGGAGATGACGGCCAACCCTCCGACCATATCGCCATAGAGGGTGCAGTAGCCCACGCCCAGTTCGCTCTTATTGCCGGTGGAAAGCACGATAGCTCCAAATTTGTTCGACAGGGCCATCAGCAGCGTGCCTCGGGCACGCGATTGAATATTTTCTTCGGTGACATCTTCTTTCTGTCCGGAGAAAACGCTCTGGAGAGTTTCCCGATACGCCTGATATGCCGGATTGATCGAAAGCAGTTCGAAACGGATTCCGAGATTTTTGGCGAGAGTTTGGGCATCGTCGATTGAACCTTTCGATGAGTAGGGGCCGGGCATTCCGACTCCAATCACATTTTTAGGACCGACAGCATCGGCTGCGATGACAGCGGTTAGGGCGGAATCGATTCCGCCGCTCAACCCCACAAGCGCTTTCTGAAATCCGCATTTGTGCATGTAGTCCCGAGTGCCGAGGACGAGTGCGGAGTAAGCGCTGGCCTCATCGCCCGCAATCTGCTCATGCACTTCCCCGGTGAGCGACTGGGAATCAAAATAAATCAAATCTTCTTCGAAGGAGCGGCCTTGCGCGATGACTTGTCCCTCACGGTCGAGCACGAGGCTGGATCCATCAAAAAGAAGGCTGTCATTGCCTCCGACCTGGTTGACTAATGCGACGGGAACTTTATGCTGGCGGGCGATGCTTGCCAGCATGTCTCGGCGGAACTCGCGTTTGCCAATCCAGAACGGAGAGGCAGAGATATTCAATACAAAATTGCCGCCGGCGTGGATCAAGGACTCGACAGGATCGACTGTATAGAGGCGTTTCGGCCAAAACAGCTTATCGTTCCAAGCGTCTTCGCAGATGGTGAGTGCCATACGATTACCGCAGAACGGGAACAACTGCTGTTTTCTGGCCGGGGCGAAGTTCCGAATCTCGTCGAAGACATCGTAGGTAGGGAGCAGCATCTTCGACTGGATAAAGGCAATTTTGCCGTCCATCAGGAGTGCGGCAGAGTTCATCACCGACTTGCCCGCATCGGAGTCGGCAGGGGTTACGAGGCCACAGATGACCGCGATGCCAGCCGTTTCGGCAGCGATGCGCTCCGCTGATTCACGATTGTGGCGGACGAAAGATGGTCGCTCCACCAGATCGCGAGGCGGATAGCCACAAATGGAGAGTTCGGGAAACAGGATCAGACCTGCCCCGGCGGCACGGGCGCGATGCGCGTAGTCGATGATCTTTGCAGCGTTGCCGGAAAAATCTCCAACTGTCGGATTGATCTGACCCAAGGCGATCTTCACGAAATCCAGTGTAAAGCCCCCGCGTGGCCATTGCCCAGAGCGGTAGTGAGGTTGTTATGCAGTGAGGTTCCGAGATACCGACAAAGCTTTCAAAGCCTGTTACAATATCGATTTTGTTGGGCGCCATGGAGGTGCCACGATGCTCGTACTAAGACGCTCATCTTTTTGCTTACGATCCGCAGCTCTCCTCACAGTATTGTTTTCCATTGCTCACGCACAAACCAAGCATGCGACTCATCCGTGGATGAACGCGAGTCTGTCTCCCGACGAACGTGCATCGATGGTGGTGAAGGAAATGACGATCGATGAAAAGATCACTCTGCTTCATGGCACGGGCATGAAAGGGTTAAGTCCGATGAGCCCGTTAGTGGTCCATTCCAATGGCGGAGCGGGTTACACGCCGGGGATTCCGCGCCTCGGAATACCGGCGATCCAAATGTCGGATGCCGCGTATGGAGTGCGCATGAGTGGAGAAAACGGGCGGTATTCGACAGCACTGCCCTCGTGCGTGGCGGGAGCGGCGAGCTGGGATCCGGAAGGCGGGTATGAATACGGCGCGCTGATTGGTCGCGAACTGCGCGCGCAGGGCTACAACATGACGCTTGGCGGCGGTGTGAACCTGACACGCGAACCTCGAGACGGCCGCACATTCGAGTACATGGGAGAAGATCCTGTGC
>JASLEQ010000069.1 GCA_030151135.1 Candidatus Sulfotelmatobacter sp.
AGCGGCCGAAGACGCGGTTCATGAGCCCCCGCGAGTCGAGTTGCGCGTCGAGTTCCCGCTCGCTGAAGCTGCCCTTGCGCATCTGTCGCAGCACTCTGAGGATCCCGACGAGGATCACCACGTTGAGCGCCGCGATGGCATACAGGAACGTCCCCGACACGCCGGTGCCGATCCAGTTGGTGACGTTGTGCAGCGTCGAGCCGTCGTGCCGTACCTGGCCGCTCAGCGCCCGGATCCCGATCGCGAACAGGAACGACAGCGCGAACACGATCGTCGAGTGCCCGAGCGAGAACCAGAACCCCACGCTCAACGGGCGCTTGCCGTCCTGCACAATCAGTTGAAGGAGGTCCAGTCGCAAATTCAGGCAGAGATGAAAAAGACCGTGACCAAGATTCGCGGTCAATATACGGCAGCTTTGCAACGCGAAAGCATGCTTCATGAGGCGCTTGAAAAGCAAAAGCAAGAAGCGAACAAACTTAACGAGAGCGCCATCGAATATACCCTTCTCAAGAGGGATGTCGACACGAACCGCCAACTTTACGAAGGCTTGTTGCAGAAACTGAAAGAGGCTGGTGTTTCTGCGGGATTGAAGTCAAACAATTTCCGAATCGTCGATAGTGCGCGGCCTCCGATGGCGCCCATCGAACCAAATATCCCACGAAATCTGATGTTTGCCGCCGTGCTCGGATTGGCCTCCGGCATCGGATTAGCCTTCCTGTTAGAGGGGCTCGACAATACAGTGCGAACCACAGAGCAAGCTCAGATGATCTCGGGAATTCCATCGCTTGGCATGATTCCTCTGGGTTCCAAATCAGCCCGGGAAGGGCCAAATCCAAAGCGGCTGGTGATTGCGAGTTCGAAAGAAGCGGTTGAATTGGTGACGCAGGTTCGGCCTCAATCGCAAATGGCGGAGTCGTACCGGGCGCTTCGTACTTCGTTGCTGCTCTCCAGTTTGGGGGCGCCTCCGAAAGTCATAATGGTCACCAGTGCCCTTCCGCAAGAGGGCAAGACCACTACCAGCATCAATACGGCGGTCGTGTTGGCGCAGAAAGGGGTCCGCGTACTGCTGATCGATGCTGACCTCCGCCGGCCCAGCATTCACAAAACACTCGGCATGGGACCGCACAGCGGATTGAGCAACCTGCTGACTGGCAGCACCACTAGCGAACAGGCAATCACGCGGAGCGCCATTCTTCCAAACCTTTACGTGCTGCCAGCCGGGACCCCACCTCCGAATCCGGCCGAACTGCTGGCCTCCAGCAACATGCGCGACGTTTTGACCCAGTTGCGAGAGCAATACGATCACATTGTGATCGACACTCCTCCTTCCTTGTCAGTCACAGACGCGGTCGTGCTGTCGCCGCGCGCGGATGCGGTGGTGCTCGTCATTCGGTCTGGTCAGACGACGAAGCAGGCACTGCGACGATCGCGGGATGTTTTAATGCAAGTGAATGCCAAGGTGGTCGGAGTTCTTCTCAATGCGGTGGACTTGAGTTCGCCGGACTATTACTACTACTACGAATATCAAGGCAAGTACGCCCGCTACTATCGCGAAGATTCGTCCGAGCACGAGGAAGAAGTCGCGGAAATCGAAGACAGGCCTTCTTCCAGCAGTGCTTAGGTTTCTCCACGACGATGAAGATTTGCTTCAATAACCCCCGCCAGAGATGGCCGATTATCGCTGTTGCGGGCGTGTTTGCCATCCTCTATGTCGGACCGGCGGGGAGACAGTTTCTCGCCTCCTGGTTCGGTCACCGCGTGGAGTTGAGCAGCCTGCAGAAAGCCGCATGGCTCGACCCGGGCAACGCCGAATATCGTGACAACCTGGGTCGGTATTACGATTTGGTAGCACGCGATCCCGGAACGGCTGTTTCTCAGTACAGGGCCGCGGTGCAGTTGAACCCAAATTCGGCACGATACTGGTTCGACCTCGCGAGCTCCTATCAGATACTGGGAGATACTGCGGCCCAGACCTCGGCGCTCGAACATGCCATACAGGCGGACTCTACTACCCCAGATGTCGCGTGGGAAGCTGCCAACTTGTACCTGGTGCAGGGAGAAAACCAGAAGGCATTAAGCGAATTTCGGGTTGTCATTGCGAATGACCCATCACTTGCCCCTGCGGCCCTCCAATTCTGCTGGCGCATCCAGCCCGACGTCGACAAGCTCCTCGAAAACGTAGTGGCCACGCGTGCCGAGGCACTCACCAGCTTTCTCACACTCCTCGAATCGAAAGACCAAATCGAAGGGACCATCAAAGTGTGGGAATCGCTGGTTAGAACCGGTCAGACATTCGATGCGCCAGTCGCTTACCAGTACATCCGCTACCTGGTCCAGCACAAAGACGTAGAGCACGCGGTACTCGCCTGGCAACAGACAGCGCGCCTCTTCGGCCTATCAGCGTACCTGCCATCGTCCAGCAACTTAGTTGTGAATGGAAATTTCGATTTCAAAGTACTGAATGCAGGATTCGACTGGCAATATGAAAAGCAATCAAGCGTGAGCTTGACCCTGGATCCCAGCGATTTCCATGCAGGCCGCCGCTCCCTGCTCATCACTTTCGACGGCCCGGGAATTGCCGACGCGGGAATTTACCAGTTGATCGCCGTACAGCCAGATACCACGTACCATTTCACCGGATACTACAAGACCGGCGACATCGAGGGCGCGGGGGGACCGCACTTCACGATTCAAGACATGTACACGCAAGCCGTCTACTACGAGAGCGAAGAGTTGAAAGAAGCGGGATTCTGGAAGTCCGCTGACGGCGAGTTCACGACTGGCCCCGAATGCAAGCTGGTTGTTTTGCACATCAAACGTTTGCCGTCTGGCAGTCCTATGCGTGGTAAGCTCTGGGTCGGCGATTTTCACCTCGCTCGCAAGCAGGCTTGATCACCCATCGATTCCGAAATCAATATCCATGAGTCTTCGTCGAGGGTTCGAATCAAAAACGCTGCGGTCGGAAACGCACTCTGCGCAATTGAGCGCTGCCCTCCTCTACGGCAGTTTCGGTCTGCTGATGTTCGGTCCATTGGCATTTGGAGCAGTCGAGCCTTGGTCCATCTTCCTTGTGGAACTTGGAAGCATCCTGCTCACCGGCTTGTGGTTCGCGAAACAATGGATTGACGGGGAAATTTCGATCCTCTGGAATCCATTGTTTCCGCCAATGCTCGCTTTCTTTGCATTAATAATCGCGCAAATTGCTTTTCGACTGACGGTTTACCGGCACGACACCGTCTCACAAGCACTTCTGTTCTCCGCCTACGGATTGCTCTGTTTTCTGGTGACTCAGAGCTTACTTCGAGCGTCCCAGGCGAAAATCGTCGCGGTGATTCTGGCGGTGTACGGTTTTGCCGTGGCGTGTTTCGCGCTTCTGCAGGGAGTTGCCCCGAACGGCAAGCTCTACTGGTTGCGTGAGCCACTCATGGGAGGCTGGATTTATGGACCTTACGTCAACCACAATCACTATGCCGGATTGATGGAGATTCTGGTTCCGGTACCGCTCGTGATTGCCGCCTCGCAGTTTACTCATGACAAGACCAGAATTGCCGCAGGAATCGCGGCCACAATCATGGTAAGCACGATCTTCCTCTCGGGCTCGAGGGGAGGCATGCTTGCAATTTTCATGGAATTGGCCGTCTTCATCGCTCTACTTTCGCGTCAAAAAAGGGCCGTGCGATTCGCGTTAGGCGGAGGCGCTTTCGCCATCGTGCTCGTTTGCTTGCTGGTGTGGCTCGGAGGCCACGAACTCACCACCCGGGTTACGAGTATCTCGAGCGAAGCGAAAGGCGAAATCTCAGGAGGGATGCGCCTCAGCATCGATCGCGACACCATCCGGATGTTCACTCACCGGCCAGTGTGGGGATGGGGTCTGGGCACGTTCCCGGTGGTGTATCCTCGGTTCCGCAGCTTCTATACAAATTTCTTCATCAACGAAGCCCACAACGATTACCTGCAGTTTTCAGCCGAGACGGGTGTCTTGGGATTTGCAGTGATCGCCTGGTTCCTGTTTACCCTCTTTCGGCAGATCCGGAAGAAAGCTCGAAAGTGGTCCACCGACGTGAGCGGTGCCGTCACACTTGCGTGCACCCTTGGGGTCGTTGGAATGCTGGTACACAGTTTCGTAGATTTCAATCTGCAGATCCCAGCGAATGCTGCACTGTTTTACGTCTTTTGCAGCATCGCGAGTGCGCCGCCGCTGTTGCAGCGCTCCCGTAAACGCAGGCAGGTTACGTCTGAGGAAGAACAGCTTGTACCTACCTCGGAAGTCGTCTAGCGGCGTGGCGCGGCTAATAGGGAAGGGACGGAAAAGCAGCCGACAACCTTGAATGGGAATTGGTCAGCGCTCTTCAAGGGCAGCCCTAGTGCGAAGGCGTTGCCGGGCTGACTGGGTTGCTGCTCTGAACGAGTACCCAGGTGGTTAGCGCAACGATAACGCCTGCGCCCGCAGCTATGGCGATAGGACTATCCAGTCTGCCGCCCTTTGCAGCTGGAGGTGCGCCAGACTGCTGTTTGCTGCTTTTCTTACCGCTCTTCTCTTTCTCTGGGGTGTCATTCGCCGTTTCGTCCCGGGTGGTCTGTTGACCTTCCGCTAAAGTCGCGGTTTGCTTTCCGTCTGTGAGCGTGAGGTCACCCTTCTTCGCCAAAATCCGAACCATGCCATTAAGATCGACAACTGTGAATTCGGTCCAAGTATCGGCGGCTGGCGTAATCTTGATGCCGCCCGCAGTTGTTGCCAACTGCCTTGCGGTAGACACGCTGACCGAGCCGTGATCCACTTCGACAGAATCTCCACCAAATTTGACCACCGAGTCTCCTAAGACGGCGATGGTCGAACCCGGCTGCTGAATGTTCGCGATGGAATCGAAGCGCGTCTGAAGCAAATCGCCGCTGAAGATGGCCAATTGAGGGCGAGGAACATGGGAACCGTTCACCCAAGCTGCGCCATTGGTGTAAAGCATTGCCGGGGTCGAATCGGCAGCAAACGTCATGACAGGAAAAAGAACAGTGAGCACGCAACTCACCAAACCGCGGATCGCGGGACGACCCATTCCCATACTCCGTTATTAACTTGTGTGGTTACTAGGCGAGAATCCTATCTGCCAGGGAATGGCGCGTCAATCGCTTTTGCGCTAAACAAACAACTTTTCGGTGGAAAACTTTCGAATGCGGCGCTGCAACCAAGCTGGCGCGGTCCTGTGGAAATCTTCTTCGTGGGGTTTGTTGCTCGTCTAGAGAGGTTTCGCTCGCAATTCAGCTTCTGCGAGCCAACCGCGACGCAGTTTCTCGACCGGGACATTCGATAGATACGGTTTGAGATCGAGGATTGGCGTACCGTCGAGCATATCTACACCACTCACTCGCAGCTTTCCTCTTTCTCTGCCCAGCAACTCGACGATCGTCAGGCCAATCGGGTTCGGACGTCGAGGAGAACGTGTTGCAAAGACTCCGTGAGGACGATCGTCCGATGGCGGCTTGCCAATCAGTTCATAACCTTCGCTCTGGTCGAAGACCCATAAAACGATCAGGTGTGAAAAGCCTTCAATATCGACGAGTCCCTCCTGAAATTGAGGCAGTATTTCGAGTGTTCCTATCGCCTGATGCTGTGCTCCTAATCCCTTCGGAACGTCTTTGGTATTTCGATAAGGGCTTTGCACGTGTCCAATTGGCTGAAAGGAAAACATGAGGCGTGGCTCTAGATTAACGCGCAATACGACGATCGCAAAACAGTTTCGAATTGCAGGGGCCAGCGAGAAACGGGGCGTTGATCTACTCTTTGCCATCACCTTTACGAACACCGCCGTCGGAGCCCTCGGCTGGCTTCTGGTCGCCCGAACTCCGGCCCTTCTCTCCGTCATCGTCATTCTTCATGATGTACTGAACGATTACAGAAATACGGCGATTGGAAGGATCGAGGGGATCTTGGGTGTTTCGCAATCTTTGATCGGCAAATCCGCGAACCTGGGTGACTTGATCCACTCGGATGCCATTCGCCTGCATGACTCGTCGAGCAGCATTCGCACGATCGGCAGATAGTTCCCAGTTCCCGTAAGCCGCTGACGGCGCATATGGCTGAGAGTCGGTATGCCCTTCGATCGATAATTTATTCGGCAACTGCCCTAATTCTTGCGCCAGCGTTACCAGTAGTTCTGCACCGTCTGAATTCAATTTTGCGCTTCCGCTATCGAAAAAGGTTCCACTGGCTGATTCCGACAACTCGATCCGTAATCCCTCAGTCGTTACCGTCATCTCGATATGACTTTTTAGTTTTTCGAAGTCGGCCACTTGCTTCATGGCCTTCTGCAACTGCTCTTTGAGCCTCGGCATATTGTCACGGGTGAGCACGAAGTTCTCTCCCGCCCCGGCCATGTTCGACCCAACTTTCTTTGACGTGCCTGTCGGGTCTTTGAAATATCCTCCCACCGCTTCTTGCACCTGTTTGCTGCTGTTGAGTAACCAAAGCACAATAAACAGCGCCATCATAGCGGTCACAAAGTCGGCGTATGCGACTTTCCAGGCTCCACCATGATGGCCCGCGTGACCACCCTTTTTTTTTACGATGATGATAGGTGCGTTCTTGTCCATGACTGCCCTACGAACCCGACGAAGCAGCGGCTGCTGCGGCGCCTCCTCCCCGGCAAGCCTGCTCCAGTTCCTTAAATGACGGTCGGACGTGCCCTGGAACTGCCCGCCTTGCGACCTCAACCGCCATAATCGGTGCGGTACCTTTGAGAAACGAAATCATCAGTACTCTCATCACGTACAAGAACGCATGCTCCTCATCCCCGGATTTGGCCATACTCGATGCGATCGGCCCGACCAGGCCGTAACAGAGCAGAATTCCCAGAAACGTGCCGACCAGAGCGGCGGCGACTTTGTGTCCAATCTCTTCTGGCGGACCACCAAGGGCGCCCATCGTGATGACAACTCCGAGTACAGCCGCGACAATCCCTAGCCCGGGCAAGGAGTCTGCCATCGTGCTCAGCGCGTCGGTGGGCTGAGATGCATCGCGATGGTGCACTTCCAGATCGAGATCCAGCATTTGGTCGAGTTCGAACGCATCCACTCCAGTGATTGCCATACGCAACGAGTCACACACGAAGTCTCGAACGTGATGGTTCTTCATGAATGTGGCATTCTTCGAGAACACGGGACTTTTCTCCGGCTCTTCGACGTCCGCTTCCAACGCCATCAATCCATCTTTGCGAGCTTTGTTCAGCAGTTCGTACATCATTTTCAACGTGCTGATGTACGTTTCTTTGTTGAATTTCGAACTACCGAAAACACCCCCGATGCCGGCCAGGATTTGCTTGATAATGTGCAGCGGATTGGCGACCAGCACGGTCCCGACCGCCGCGCCGCCGATGATCAGCAACTCGGCCGGTTGGATCAAAACCCTCAGGTTGCCATGTTCCATGAGATAGCCCGCAACCACGCACCCGAATACAACCAGAATGCCGATAATGGCAAACATTACTGACTCCCTGATGATTTCGCGGTTTCTGAATTCTGATCGGAAGTTCGCCCAGACAGCCACGCAGACGATGCGTTCAGCGATAATCGTGCACGCTCCACCAGCGTCTCTGGTGTATCGTCCACCTGGACTGAAGCTTGACCGACCGATACAGGCAGGGAATGCCGCTCCCCCCACCACTCGATCCCCTCGCTGGCAACGGTTCGGCGAACTCGCTCCCGTATTGTGGGAAGGCTCTCGTCACCGCAACCGGGCAGAAGTATCAGGAACTCGCTGTCAGACCAGCGCCCAATAATCTCAGCCATTCCGAGCGCCCCCTCCAGAGTTCGTGCGACAAGTCTTAAAAACGACGATGCAGCTTCGCTCCCGAAACGTGCGCGAAAATATGCCAATTGCTCTACACGCAACAGCAAGACGCCAAAAGGAACTTGGCTACTCCGGAAGTTCGCGTAAGCATGAGCGAGGTGCGCTTCGGTCGTCTGGCGCTTTGCCGCAGATGTCACGGGATCGATCTCGGAGTCGGCGAAGCCAGTTCGGCGGTCCGGGTTCTGCGCGCACTCGAACTCCTCGAATGTCTCTACGGCGCCGATGATTGATCCATGCGCGTTGTGGACTGGAGCAGCCCGCGTGCGAACCGGAATCTCGTGTCCTTCCTTGTGATACAGCAACCCTCTGCCGTCCACCCGGCGGGCGGTTTTCATCGCCTGCGCCAACGGGCATTCTTCCGAACAAAATTCATAGCCCGGCTGATCACAGTGCAGAATGGGTTCTGGCACACAGGATCGGCCAATCACTTCATGCCGCAGATGCCCAGTGATGCGTTCGGCGCCATTGCTCCACAAGACGATTTTCTTTTCTGAATCCAGAACGCACAGCCCGATTGATAAACATTCCAGAATGCTGCGCAGAACTTCAGGATCATTCATAGAGGACATGGCGGCGGCCTATGAAAAAACATCTACCGAATGTGGTCATCGGCAGAATCCACAAAGACTTCAGCTTGGCTCCGCCCGATTTCGGTCGCCAAAGATTAAGTAAAGGATTTGTATTTAGGTAGTTACAGGAAAGAGGGCTGGTCGGTGCTTATGGCCCGATCGTGCCATAGGCAAGATTCTGCATCGACCGTATTTTCCTGGGTGAGCAGTTCTGGGGGAGGGCTGCCCGGGCGTCCTGAACTCGTGAGAGTTCAGGACGCTCGTCATTTGTGCGTCAAATGTGCCGGTGGATCGCTGTTATTTTAGCGACCTTTGATACTTTCCCATCCATTCCGTCCGCGCGAGAACATGTCCTTTAATCGCATCTTCCAGTTCTTTTTTGCCCGAGTCCAGTTTTTGCAATTCGATCTTGCTGTCGAGGGCGAACAGCCGGAAGTAATAGCGGTGGGGTTTACCAGCTGGCGGGCACGGGCCGTTGTACCCTATCTTTCGGAAGTCATTGGTTCCCTGCAAGGATCCATCCGGCAATTGCTTCTCTTTGGCCATGCCCTCCGAAAGTCCCTGCGAGAAAGGTGGAATGTTCCACATCGTCCAGTGATTCCAGTTCCCGACAGGTGCGTCGGGATCATCCACAATCAGTGCCAGGGTTGCAGTTGCCTTTGGAGTTCCACTCCATTTCAGCTGTGGTGATAAATCCGCCCCATCACACGTAAATTTCTTGGGAATGTCTCCGGCGTTCGGAAAGCTCGCGCTTGAGAAGGCAAATGACGTAGTTTCGCGTGGTTCAGAGATGCCAGGTTGCTGAGCGCCGGCTGCCCAGACCACTCCATAGACCAGCGCAATCATCAGGCAGACTTTTTTCATGGCAGATGATTCACGAAATTCAATTCGTCGAGATAATGAAATTCACCGTTATTTTGGCCTGCGTCTCAACCGCTTCCCCGCCCTGATAATGCGGTTTGAAATGCCACTGCTTGACAGCTTCCTCTGCGGCCGATGCCAGCACTGGCGGTCCACTGACCACATGGAGATCCTGGATCAATCCGTCGCGCCCGATTAGAGCACGCAGGATCACGGAACCTTGCACTTTCATTTGCCGAGCGAGCATCGGGTACCCGGGCTGAACTGCGCTGGCAACCACGTCGGATGACCCCGTCGAGACAGGAGCGCGCTCTGCGGCATTCACCGGAAGGTTGTCCGATGTGGACTGTGGATTTACCGACGACTCAGAATGCTCAGAACCTGTGGACTCATCTACCTCAATGCGCAATGAGTTACTGGGTGGATGGAGCGTCTGATGTGTGTTGCCGGCAACTACTTCCACCTCAAGCGGGGGAAGTACAGTTCGCGTCACCGTCGCGCCGGGCGGAGTTGCATCCCGCTGCTGAGCGGAGCCGGAGCTTGCCTGCTTCCGATTTGTTGCCAGCGGCAGCCTGCGACTCCTGGTCTTCGTATCGACTGCTTTGGTGTTTGCATCAATACCCTGAGGGATCAAGGCCGTCGGGCCACCCCGCAGCGGTTGTTGAGCAATATCTTTTGCAGTATCCGGAAACCAGAAATCTCTGTCGCGATAAAGTACAAAGACCAGACAAGTCAAAAGCAGAACCAAGGCAGCTTGCATGAGACGCCGCTGTTCTGGCTCCTGCGATTGAGCTCCTTGGGGCAGCAAAGCGCGGTTTCGATTCGGGGGCCGTGTGTTCTGCTGGTCAGACATATCCTTAACCAGAGAGATTCTGATGCAGCATAGTATGCCCAGAATGCGGGAAAGACTAGACCTTAAGAGAATTCGTTTTACACGGAAGAGCACCAATTCTCTATGTCTAAAACCCCGGAGATCGCATGCTGAGGAGGCGCATCCTAGAAGAGCAACAGATTATGCGCAATGAAACTGAGGAAATCTTCCGGATATGAAGAGTACCGCTAACAAGCCAGTTGATCTCTAGTCAGTTTCAGTCCGTTGAGGTTCCCTAATGCGGTCACAGCGACAGACTCCGGCCTGAAAAATTCGTTCGCCAGTTCCGTCAAGTCTTCCACCGTAACGGCTTCAATCCGTTCAATCAGTTCGTCGAGGTCGTAGAAACGGTCGAAGTACATTTCCTGTCTGGCCAGATTTGACATGCGGGATGTGCTCGATTCGAGCGAGAGCATGAGGCTCCCTTTTAATTGTGCTTTCGCGCGGCGCAACTCCTCGTCTGGGACTACCTCAGTCTTCAGCCTGCGAAATTCCTGAACGACCGACTGGACCACCTTTGAGGCTGAAGCCAGAGACGTTCCCGCA
>JASLEQ010000119.1 GCA_030151135.1 Candidatus Sulfotelmatobacter sp.
GCCGGCAATGCTGCGGAAGCGATCATCCGGGAATCGCAGTAGACCCGGCACGAGAGGTCCCGCGACCGTCGCTGCCGAACTACGGGCGAATCAAATAAGGGCGGTCCACATCGATTCCGGGCTCGTAGCTATCTTCGAGGAAGAGAAATCAAGGATTCGCTCGCGAGTAGTCGCCGCGAAACACTACATTCCAGGTGGCGCCGTTGTCGCTGGATTTTTCCCACGTCTGCTCGACCTTGTTCGGATCGATGCGTGTTATTGTCACTCGATTTAAAACACTCGCTCCGTTCGGACCGCGACTTGTGCCCTCAAATTCGGCCGTGCCGTCGGCGACCTTGCCAGAGGTGAACACGTGCACTCGACCGTCGTTATCGGCGAAGAGGCCATACCAGCTCTTGTCGTCCGCGCTATAGCCAAAGATATTCTGCCCGTAGTGGCCGCGTCCGCCATCCCAGTTTTCGACCACGAGGCACTTGTCGAGCGCAAGAGTTACGTCGCTGCGAGCATTTCCTGAAGAACCCTGCGCGCCGATTTTCCAATGGCCGAGCCAATAATCAAACTGCCGATTGGATGGATTGGACGCGCAGGAATCGGGGGCAGTCGCAAAGCTGTTGGTTGCGAATAGCAGAGCGAACAGGACAGCGACAAAGATGGATATCGAGGCGCTACTTTTGAGAATCAGGGCCAGTTTATTCATGTAAGTCCTCCACAGGTCGGATGGTTTCCCCACGAAACTGTAGCCACAGGTTAACGATTGCCAAGGTATTCGTACTTTCGATAAAGTGACAATAAATGTCGCAAAAGCGTCAAACGGGAATCTTTGACCGATCGAATGATCCGACATCAGCAATCACCACTTTGAGTTACGACTACCGCGCCGGTTACGTCGTACCTTCGCACTTCCACGATCGCGACCAACTCGTCTATGCCACGCGCGGCGTTATGACGGTGCGCACTCGAAGTGGAACATGGGTGGTTCCTCCCCAGCGTGCCGTCTGGATTCCAGCGGCGATTCCGCACACCATCACGATGTCAGGTGTGGTGGCAATGCGAACGCTGTATCTGAAGCCCCGCCTCGCAAAAAGTCTGCCGAGAGACTGTTGCGTGATCAATGTCTCAAGCCTGCTCAAAGAGCTGATCCTTCACGCTTGTACCATCCACGCCTTAAAGAGATCGGTGAAATGGCAGATGCAGCTGGTCGCGGTGATTCTTCATCAACTGGAAGCGGTGAAGACGGTCCCGCTGCAACTTCCGCATCTATCCGATCCGAGGCTGGTTCGAATCGCAAAGATACTGGCGCACGATTGTCGCGATCCTCGAACTCTCGCCCAGTTGTGTAAAGGAACCGGAGCGGGAAAGCGATCTGTCGAAAGACTGTTCGAAAAAGAAATCGGAATGACATTCGGGAAATGGCGGCAGCAACTTCGGCTTATGCAAGCGATGCGGCTTTTGGCTGAGGGAGCTAAAGTGACGCATGCGGCTCTCGAGTGTGGTTACAGTACGCCGAGTGCGTTCACTGCCATGTTCAGGAAAGCTCTAGGAATCCCACCGAGTTCTTATTTCGGGTAGAACGAGAACCTGGTTCGGTCTGTGGGAGGAGTTGCAGCGGACCTGATTTCAACTACGGGAGCACAGTAGGGCGAGTATGCTCCGCCTCAAGGGGTTCAGCACCGATCCGGGTCCGCCGCTGCAGACGCCCGTTTCAGCTATTTTTGCCTCAATCTTCCTGGTTGTTGCGTTCCGGGCGGATACTGGTAGTGGAGTGGCAACATGTCGAAGACTTTGAAAAAGATTGTGATTCTGTTGGCGACGTTTTTGATTGTGGTATTCGCCGTGTTTCTTTTCAACCAGACCATGCAGATTGTGCAGTCGGCGCGGGCGGTGAACGTCACATTTGGCGACGGCGTCATGTGGGCGCTCATCTTTGTTTATGCCGGATTGCTGGTGAGTCCGTTGGTGCTATGGTTCCGGCTGCCGAAGCGGATTCTGCCTCCGGCGGAGACAGAGGGCGAAGCGTACGAGGCGTTTGTGGCGCAGTTCAGGAAGCGGCTGTCACGCCATCCGCGGCTGCGCGGGATGATGCTGGAGTCGATGAGCGATCTGGAAAACGCGCTACTGGTTCTGGACAAGCACGCCGATGATGTGGTGACGCAGACGGCCTCAGCAGTGTTCTTGAGTACGGCGGTGCTGCAGAGCGGGCGGCTGGATGTGCTGGTGGTGTTTGCGGCGCAGACGCGGCTGATCTGGAAAATCGCGCATGTGTATTATCAGCGGCCGTCGCTGCGCGATTTTGTGCAGCTGTATGCAAACGTTGCGTCCACGGCGCTGATGGCGGCCGGGGTGGAAGACATTGATGTCGATGTATTGGTGGGGACAGTTTTCGGATCGACGGTGGCCGCGATTCCGGGAATGCATCTGCTGGCAAGTTCAGTGCTGTCGGGATCGGCCAATGCGTTTTTGACGCTGCGTGTAGGAATGATCACGAAAGAATATTGCCGCGCCCGAACACGCGTGGAGAAGAAAGGACTGCGGCGAGCGGCAACGGTGCAAGCGGCGAAGCTGCTGGGATCGATTGTGCGCGAGGGCACGGTGAAGCTGACGCAGGCGACGCTGAATGCGTCGAAGACGAAGATCCGCGATGCTTTTACGCGGATGGTGACGAAGAGGCCAGCGCCGGCGGAAGGTGCCTAGGCGCAGACGTACGGACTTGTCCCGCGGCTCGTCCCTATTTCGGTGCGATCACATCCCAGGCGTCCCGCCATCGCTCCCACCGCGCGACGTCCGATGGGAACC
>JASLEQ010000644.1 GCA_030151135.1 Candidatus Sulfotelmatobacter sp.
AATCAACCAGGGCCGCATGGCGACAACGATATCCGCCACCAACTCGGATACGCTATTCACGAAGTCTACGTTGGTTGCATAACGCCGGATGGCAAGTTCGGAGACTTTGTGAAGCATGCTCCCGACGGCCACAAACAGACCGCGACGTACTGCTCTTCGACGGATCCGTGGCATAGGGTGGAGGACTTGAATCGGCATGGAGATCAGACTGGCTGGGACATCTTCTACACAAGCGGGATCACGAACTCGCTCCCCGCTCTCATTACTGTTCCTCTGATTTATAGCGTTCCGGAAGACGCCGCAGCGATGATTGCGTACCTCAAGAAGCGCGGTTATCCCATCAGCTGGGTCGAGATGGATGAAGAGGCGGACGGGCAGTTTTACATGCCGGAGGACTACGCCACTCTCTACATTCAGTTTGCCGACGCGCTGCTGAAGGTCGATCCCACTCTAAAACTGGGTGGGCCCGTGTTCCAGGGGATCAACCAGGACGTCTCAGTCTGGCCGGATGAACACGGCAATAAATCGTGGTTCGGTCGCTTCTACCAATATCTGAAATCTCACAATCGCCAGGATGACTTGAAGTTTGCTTCTTTTGAAATCTATCCCTACGAAGCCTGCACGATGAAATGGGATGATCTCTACCGGAATCGCGAGCTAACGCGCAAGACTCTGCAGGCATTTCGCGATGATGGATTGCCGGATTCCGTTCCACTGATGAACACGGAAAGCAATCTATGTGGCTCGCTATCGGTCTGGATGTCCGACATTTTTTCTGCCCTCTGGCTTGCGGATAATGTCGGCAGTTTCTTCGAAGAGGGCGGCGCCCTTTACATCCATTCGCCCATCGAGCCGAGCGGCATCGAGCATGGCTGCCAGGGTTGGGCGATTTGGGGCAATGCGCTGTGGGACCGCAACGAGAAGATCACTGGCTACACCGCGTTTTATCACGCGGGCAGGATGATCAATAACGACTGGGTGACGCATCGCAGCGGAATGCATCACCTGTACTCCGTCGTCATCGGCATCGAAGATTCGGCCGGAAATGATCTCGTCACGAGTTACGCAGTGCGGCGGCCGGATGGTAAATGGGCCTTGCTTATCATCAATAAAGATCGAGAGAATGCCCATTCGATCCGAGTGGCGTTTGAGGACAATGCCAAGAACGGATATTTCTCCGGTCGCGTCCAAATGACGACCTTTGGCAGTGAACAATATGTCTGGCATGGGGAGAATGCGCACGCGCATGCCGATCCGGATCTTCCGCCGGTGGTTTCGACCGTCGATGCCTCCGCGCAGACCGTGTTCACGCTGCCGAAGGCGTCGGTGACTGTCCTGTGCGGTTCGTCCAGCCTCGCCACCGCTCCATGATCCAGGCCATGTGGACTGGGAAGATACGGATCTGCAGCAGTCGAGGCCACCCTCTTCGGAGATGTAGAATCCGATAACATAGCCTCTTCAAGCGGCTCTCTTATGCAAAGGCGTGAAGTTCTTCGTCTGCTAGGCACCGGAGCGGTGTTGCAGTTGGCTCCGAATAGTCTTTTTGCTGTACTGGCCGAAGCACGCGCTGTTTTGCAAACGTCGGCAGCTCCGCGCACTTTGGATCCTCACCAGTATGCGACCGTCAATGCTGTTGCGGAGATGATTATCCCGCGCACTGATACTCCCGGCGCCGCTGATGTTGGTGCGGCGGATTTCATTGATCTCCTGCTGACCGAATGGTTTGAAGACGCGGACCGCGCCCGGTTTCTGAATGGCCTAAGGGACGTGGACGGGCGCACTCAAAAGCTGTTCGCGAAGGACTTCGTCCATTGCTCTGCGGCGCAGCAGTCGCAGATTTTGATGGACCTTGGTTCCGGTTTGACGAGGGATCCGCATTCCTCGCGAACCCAGGCCCTTACTGGCCGGGGCGCAAAGCCCGCGCACAATTTCTACGTTATGCTGCGGCAATTCACGCTCACTGCTTATTACACCTCCGAGGCCGGGGCGACCGGCGAACTGCACTTCGAAATGATTCCCGGCGTTTACGAAGGATGCAGCCAGCCCTCAGTAAAGGAGGCGGCGCAGCGCAAGTGACCGATACGAACACCTTCGACGCCATCGTCGTCGGATCCGGCATCACCGGCGGCTGGGCTGCGAAAGAACTTACCGAAAAAGGTTTACAGACACTCGTCCTCGAAGCCGGGCGTCCGATCGTTCCCGAGCAGGATTACGTGGAGCACGTTCCTCAGTGGGAGATGAAGTTCCGCGGCCTTGGTGATCGCCGCCGCTTACTTCAAGACCAGCCCATTCAGAGTCTTTGTTACGCCTGTGACGAGTGGTCTTCCAAGTTCTTCGTCAGCGACAAAGAAAATCCCTACACCACCGGTCCTCACAAGCCCTTTCGCTGGATTCGGGGGCGGCAGGTAGGCGGACGCTCTATTACGTGGGGCCGGCAAAGCTATCGCTGGAGTGATCTCGATTTCGAGGCGAACCTGCGCGACGGTGTCGCGATCGACTGGCCGATCCGCTATGCCGATATCGCGCCTTGGTACGACTACGTAGAAAATTTCGTGGGAATTTCGGGTGAGGCGTTAGGCCTGTCTCAACTGCCCGACAGCAAGTTCCTGCCGCCGATGGAATTGAACTGCGTCGAGAGGATGGTCCGCGCCGAACTCGCGAAACGGTTTGGCGGCGAGCGCGTGCTGACCATCGGACGCGCCGCGATTTTGACGCAGGATCATCAAGGGCGCGCTGCGTGCCACTACTGCGGGCCCTGCGAACGCGGATGCGTCACACTTTCCTATTTCAACAGCATCAATGCAACGCTGCCGGCGGCGGAGAAGACCGGCCGTATGACACTTCGTCCTTATAGCGTCGTGCACAGCCTCGTCTTTGATTCCAGTACGCGGCGAGTTTCAGGCATTCGCGTCATTGATGGGAAGACCCGCGCGACCGCGGAATTTCGCGCCAAAGTAATTTTTCTATGCGCCTCCACTCTCGAGTCAACGCGCATACTTCTGAATTCCTCTACGGCCGACTTTCCAAACGGCTTAAGTAATTCCAGTGGCGAACTCGGTCACAACTTGATGGACCACGTGAAGGCCGGGGGCGCCAGCGGCTATATCCCCGGATTCGAAAACGTGATGGAAGTGGGACGACGGCCCAACGGCATTTACATCCCCCGGTTTCGTAACGTGAAAAGGAAGCATGGTGACTTCATTCGCGGATACGGATTTCAGGGTGGAGCGCATCGCGAGGGTTGGGGAAGAGGCATCACGCAACCCGGATTCGGACCAGATTTCAAAAAGTCACTCAGCCAGCCCGGCCCTTGGCGCTTCAACTTCGGCGGATTTGGCGAGTGCCTTTCGAATCACAACAACTACGTCGAAATCGACAGGGAGAAAGTTGATGCATGGGGAATTCCGACGCTGAAGATCCACTGCGCGTGGAGCGCGAATGAACTTGCCCTTCGCAAAGATATGGCAGTTTCCGCGGCGGAGATGTTAGCTGCCGTTGGAGCAAGGGATATAGAACCATTCACGGGAGACGATCCGCCGGGATTTACTATTCATGAAATGGGAACGGCGCGCATGGGTCGGGATCCAAAAACCTCCGTTCTCAATTCCTTCAACCAATCTCACGACGTCAAGAATCTTTTCGTCACCGATGGCGGCGCTATGGTCTCGTCTTCTTGTGTGAATCCATCTTTGACGTATATGGCGCTCACGGCGCGTGCTTGTGACTTCGCGGTGCAACAGATGAAAAAAGGAGAACTCTAAGATGCAGACCCGTCGTGAGTTCGTGAAGACATCGGCCGTAGTCCTGGGCTCAATCGCACTCCCGCTGCGTACCGTCGCAGCAGAGCAGCCAAGCCGGATCCCAATCGCGTTCTCCACGCTCGGATGCCCCGCCTGGGATTGGCCGAAGATTCTGACCTTCGCGCAGGATCACGGATTCTCTGCGGTGGAACTGCGCGGTCTTCAGGGAAATATGGATCTGCCCTCGAGTCCGATCTTCGCACCCGATCGCATCGAGCAAACTAAAAAAGAGATTCACGATCACGATTTGCGAATTGCCTGCGTCAGCAGTTCCGCAACCATGTATTTCGAGGATCCATCACGGCGCGCTAAAGAGTTGTCAGATGCTCGCCACTTTATCGACCTGGCGTCAGCGCTGGGCGCTCCTTATGTGCGTGTATTCGGCGGGAAAGCCGAGACGGATAAGAGTCCGGTGCCGGATGACGCGACGAAAAAGCGCGTGGCCTCCGCATTGCGGGAATTAGGCGAATACTCTGGACCGAAGAATGTGACCGTGATTATCGAGTCGCACGATCACTTCACCTCCTCCGCGACTCTCAAGGATGTATTGACCGAGGCGAACTCCGAGCACGTTGCCTTGTTGTGGGATGCGCATCATACATTCGCGACCTCGAATGAAGATCCGAAGCACACGGTCGAGCAACTCGGCCGATGGATCCGGCACACGCACCTGAAAGATTCCGTTGGCAGCGGGGAAGATCGCAAATACGTTCTCACCGGTCGCGGCAATGTGCCCATCGAGCGCCAGATCAAGGCACTGCAATCGATCGGCTACAAAGGTTTCTATTGCTTCGAGTGGGAAAAAGTGTGGCATCCGGATCTGCTGGACCCGGAAATCGCGATTGCTGACTATGCTCATGTAGTCGGGCAATGTCTAGGCGATGCCCACGCGTGCGGCGTTAGCTAGGCTTGGAGTCCGAAAACGTTTCGGTTTTCGGATCCCAGAAAATCTTTCTGCCCGTCCAATACGATTCGGCCGCCATCATGCACGCGACGGAATGCGCGAAGCCGTCATTCACCGTGCAGTGGGGTTGCTGCCTCGAACGGATGCAATCGAACCAGTTCCCCATGTGTCCTAGCGTCAAATCGTCGATCCCCATTGGCGGCATGCCTTTTTCTCCAGGCAGCGAGATGTATCTCGATTCCCGCTTGCTGTCGATGTTTGCGTCGTCCTCGTGGGTGCCCTTTTCCTCGACCAGTTGATAGCGTGGGCTTCCTTCTCCGCCGACGTTGATCAGCGTCGCCTTCTTTCCCATGTAACGCGTGAAACTTGGAGCGTCATTTCCAAAACTCGTTGAATAGCTGACCAGGAACCCCTTTGGATATTCAAGCAGCGTCTGGAATGTGTCGGCATTTTCGCGCCCGTCATGCCAGGCAAATACTCCGCCGTGTGACATCGCCGAAGCCGGATAGTGATCATCCATGAACCAGTGGACGAGATCCATGGCATGGCTCATCCACTGATCGGGAATCCCGCTGGAAAATTCGCGATAGAGCCGAAACTCGAAATACATTTGCGGATCGAAAGGCCGCATCGGTTTGGTCAGCAGCCACTTGGCCCAATCAGTGTCCTGCTCGCGAATCTGCTTTACCTCGGGGCGTCCCCGCCAGCGCGGCCCATGATAGTTCCACTCGATCTCAACTTTGCTCACGTCTCCGAGCGCCCCACTTCGAGCCACCTTTTGTGCGGCTTGCGGGTACGGCTCGCTGCGATGCTGCGTTCCTACCTGCACGATCGTCTTTCCGCCCAGCACGGCGTCGCGCGCAGCCTTTGCCTCTTCCAGAACGTTTCCCATCGGCTTTTCGACGTACGCGTCTTTGCCCGCATCTGTGGCCATCTTCAAGATAGGCGAATGCGAGTGTTCCGGCGTTGAAATCAGGACGGCGTCTACATCTTTTAGCGCGAGGATTTCTTCCACATGCTGTACCGCACGCGGCGCTCTGCCGTAATACCCGGAATTCGTGGCGACTGCCTTTTGCCGGTTGCCCGACCACAGATCGCATACGACGGTCATCTCGACGTTCTGGCTCGTCGTCAATTTGGAGGCGATGAGATCGAGGTCTCCGCCGCGGCTCCCGCAACCGATGTGCCCGAGCGAAATGCGGTCGTTCGCGCCGACAACCCGAGCGTAGGACGACGCGGTACTCGACAAGATGGCTCCGCCGGCAACGGCAGCTGATTTCTCCAGAAAGTCTCGACGGTTGATGGCAGACGAGTCGCTCATGTGTTCTCCTGAAAAATGTAAACGCAAATGCCCGGCTTAGGCCGTCTTCAGCCCGTTTGGTACGAGTGGTAAGGCACGCAACCGCGTGCCCGTCGCGTCGTAGATCGCATTTGCGATTGCCGGCGCGAGACCGATCATCGGGCACTCTCCCGCTCCAACCGACGGAATGTCCTTACGATCGAGCAGCACAGTCTCAAGCTTGGGCAAATCGCTGAAGCGCGGTACGCGATATTGCGACAACCGGGCATTCAAAATCCTCCCGTTCTCAAACTGGACCGCTTCGAACAAAGCTCCGCCCAGCCCCTGCACATTGGAACCTTCAACCTGATTGCGCAAGTTGTCAGGATTTACAATCGCGCCACACTCGAATGACGAAACCACGCGCACGACTTTAACGTCGCCTGATTTTTGGTCGACGTGGACTTCGGCGAAGGTCGCAATGTTCCCCAATTTCTCATAGCCGCCGCCCATGCCGAATCCTTGCCCTGGATTTTTGCTCTTGCCCCAGCCGAATTGTTTGCCGGCAGCTTGAAACACGGCGCGTAGCCTTTCGTCTTTCAAATTCTTCAACCGGAACTCCAACGGATCCATCTTCACGGCGTGCGCGAGTTCATCCATGTGCGACTCGCGCGCAAAATGATTTGCGGTCGAAGCCAGTGCCCGGTACGAGCCCTGCCGCAAGGGAGAGTTCACGGAATGAAAGACGATGCGCTGATTTGGAACTTCGTAGTACGTACGAATTCCTGCCGAGCCCGAGTTGTAGTTGTGCATCTCCCAGGCAGTAAGCTTGCCGTCGTTGGCGACGGCACCAATGACATCGATCACTCCCGCTGGACGGAAATAGGCCCAGGTAAATTCCTCTTCTCGCGTCCAGACGACTTTCACCGGACGCTTCGCTGCCCGCGCCAGCCGCGCTGCTTCAATCGCCGTCTCTCCCGTATGCTTGCCGCCGTATCCTGATCCCATATCAGGCATCAGCACACGCACGTGGTCTTCGGGGATGTGGAAGGCTTCCGCCAGTTCGCCTCGGACTCCGAAGGGCCGCTGCGTTCCCGTCCAAACCGTCAACTGATCACCATCCCACTTCGCCACCGCGGCCCGAGGCTCGAGCGGCACATGCGCAATGTACTGGACTGTATAGGTCGCCTGCCTTTTGCTGTCCGCCGAACGGAACGCCTGGTCGACGGAGCCAATCTCGTGTCGATCACCATCGCCGGTAGCGTCTTCGCCTTCGGCTGTGTTTTTCCGAAGGCAGTCGAACAGTTCTTTGTTTGACGGTTGCGGATCCGACTTCCATTCCGCGCGAATCGATTTGAGCGCAGCATCCGCGGCTTGCGAACTTGGCGCAGCCACTCCTACAAAATTGCCATCGTGCACGACCGTGGCGCCCATCTGCTCGGCTTGCGAAGTATCGAGCGAATTCAACGTTGCATTGAAAGCTGTCTGACGCAGCACCTTCCCATACCGCATTCCTGGAAGTTTCTGATCCGACGGATACCGATGTTTGCCGGTAACGAAGTCGCGGCCGTCCACCTTCGGAGCTGAGCTGCCCGCCACCTTCCAGTCCGCGGCAGCGATAAGCGGATCTTCTTCCGGCAGCACTTGCGTAAGTTGCTGACCCTTTATTAAGGCCGCGTACTCCACGGATCGATTGCCACGCGTATCGTTGACCTTTCCATCGGACGCAACGAGATTTCTGGCCTCTGTTTTCCACTGCTCTGCCGCGAGCCCAATCAAGGCATCTCGTGCAGCGGCTGCGACCCGGCGCAGTTGCAGGTTCATCGTTGGGGTCGTGCGGCTCCCAAACGTTCCCATATCAAACGGCGTGAGCTGCGTATCGCCCATGACGAATTCGATTTTGTTCACTGGCACATGCAGTTCTTCCGAGACAGCCTGACTCAGTGACGTTCGAATGTTTTGTCCAACCTCAACTTTCCCGGTGTAAACGGTGACCTTTCCGCCTTCGCCGATATGCAGCCAGGCATTGATTTCTCTAGGCAATGCATCGTCGCCTCGTCGCCGGCCACTACCAGATTCCTGAGCGACCGTCATCGGTTTCAGCACCGAAACAACAACAATCCCGGCCCCCAGGAACTTGAAGAAATTTCTTCGATCAAGATTGAAACGGTACGGCGGGGCCGCGCGCAATTCATAACGCTCCGGCTCAAGAGGAATTTCGAAATTCGTTTTCGTGCTCATCGCGTTCCTCCTTTCGCCGACGCCTGCGCAGCCTGCTGAATCGCTTTCACGATCCGGGAGTACGTGCCACAGCGGCAAACATTGCCGTCCATGAAATCAATAATGTCGGCCTCGCTCGGCGAGGAATTCTTCTTCAACAGTGCGACAGCTGACATAATCATCCCCGATGTGCAGTATCCGCACTGCATCGCTCCGGCGTCGAGGAACGCCTGCTGCACCGGATGCAGTTGATCCTCATTGGCGAGACCTTCGATCGT
>JASLEQ010000132.1 GCA_030151135.1 Candidatus Sulfotelmatobacter sp.
GTAACTCCGTGCACCGAGATTCTGTAATTCCCCGGTTCGTGATTCCCTTGCGGAATAATCAGCGGCCATTGATCTCCGGTCGCGGCGGCCGGAATCGCGAGGGAATATTCTAGCGCTCCCGCGGGGTTATACAAGTCCGCCTTGTACTTTACATAGGCTTCATCATGCGGAATTCGCACCAGGAGAAGAAAACCCTTCCCTCGCTCCACCGGGACTGTCGGCCCCGATGGACCGTAAGTTCCCACGGTCACCGGCGCCCAAGGCAGGGTTTGCGGTCCACCGACAGCCCTCCTTAGTCTCGGGTAGGTGACGAGATTCTGATACCCAACCATGGCCAATAAGAGCGTAAGCGCGGGAGCCGCAAACGCGGGACGCAGCCATGCCAGCCAGCCTCCGCGTTCCGTGCGCCTGGGCGCTTGTTCGTGGACGGCGGTTTCTGCATTTTCGGCCAGAACGGCCCGGCTCTGCGCTACAAACTCGGACGCCGCTCTGACGTCCATGGCGCACTCGGAACAGTCGAAGTAGTGTTCCTCGAACTGGTCCCGTATCTCGCCATCCAGTTCGTGGAGCAGGTATCGTTCCGTCAGTTTTTGTCGAACCACCTCAGCGTGGTCCATAGCCACTTCCCCCTCTAAGTACATGCTTGGCATTGATCGAACTCCTCCTAGGCCGGAGCATAATCTGGGGAATTTTCTCCGCTTTGCCGCAGATAGGTTGACTTAAATGCCTGTTTTGCACGATGCAGAAGCACCCTTAAGTACTCCCGATCGATCCCAAAATCGCGACACACTTCATCCTTGTCCCGCTCTTCCAGAAAGATCGCTCGCAACAATCGGCGGTCCCGTTCCGAGAGCTTCTCAAGGATCAGCCTGACTTTCTTCTCTGTCTCTTTTGCGCCCAAAACTGAAAGCCAATCGAATTCGGAGACCGGGAAATTTTTTTCCTCTTCATCTTCGAGCGACGTGCTACGCGCGGAAGCTCTGTAGTATTCCAGCAAGACGTTATTGCAGATCGAGTTTACGAATGCCCCCAACCGCTCTGGTTGCAGTATCTTGCCAGCGTGCAGTGCCGCAAAAAAGCGGGCGAAGGTCTCCTGTCGCAAGTCTTCCACTGCCTCCCGCGAGTTCACACGCGAGCCCAGCTTGATCTTGATCAGGGCACCAAAATAGGCCGAGAAATGCTCTTGGGTGCGAAAATCTCCCGACTTCAGAAGACTGACATAAGACTCGTCAAATGACTGGAACTGCAAGTACTTGCCCCGGCCGTTGGAAATTGGCACACAGTGTAGCACCGGAGCAGGTGCACTGACGCTGGCTTGTAGCGGGCTTTCACGCTTTACAACAAAGAGGCCGCCGCGGCGGCAACTGGCAGAAGGTAAGGACCGGGCCATGCGCACTGAATGTGACTCCGTTCGGTCGACGTCCGCGAGAAGTTCCATATCACAAGAACCAACTAGAAAGTGCCGGACGCCTTCCCCCCGGATGCCATCCGGCACTCTCAAGAACCCGACCAACCGGTGGTTACCTGGCTGTCGGCGCTTTGTGGCTTCACCGCCGTATACCGGGCGATTCGTTCCACATCAATATAGTGTTGGGGAATTGAAAAGCGTTTCAGAGAAAGAATGTTTTTCTTGCCGGCCCCGGAGAACCCGCCGACTAGCCAAACTAAACCTGCCGGGGTTCAGGCGGGCCGGTTCAAGGCTTTTGTGCGCTAGAACTTGCTTAGCCGCACGCGGATGACGACGGGATCGTTAGCGTGGAATTCGAGGCCTCGGTCGGTTTCGTCGCCGTTCCACAAGCGAACCGGTTTCCACACGCCGTTCTGGAACGAGCCTTCTTCCGCCGACAAGATCTGCATGCGCATGCCCGGCGGACGTCCGGGAAGGTGAAAACTCACGGAAGCATCCACTCCAGTGACCAGGAATTCGTCAGGACCAAGCTGCCCGACTAAGGCGACGCCGTGAGCATCAGCGGTACCCGGCGGACGCCGGCCATCGTATTGCGGATACCCGTAAGAAATAGTGGCTTGCCATGATCCGAAATCGAGCTGCTGTTGGGCTCGTCCGACCTCTTCCATCGAGGTCTCCAGTTTGCCTTCGAAGTTCAGCTTCGCGATTTCGCGGTCCATGGGCGCAAGCATGGCGAAATTGCGGGCATGTCCGGCGGCAGCGCTATCGCCGAGGATGTTCCACCCTCTTGGATCGACGCCGAAGGGCGCGATGCCGAGTGCGCCTTCTCCCAAGGCAAGAAAATCATAGCGGGCGAATGGGTCCGTTTTGGCAATCTCCGGTACGAGCAGAGGATTGTCCGGCCGGTGGTAGGCATCGAGAACAGAGCGTACGAAGCCAGCATCGTCACCGTAAATGTCCGGCGCGATAGCTTGGATTGAGGGCGCGAGCGCACGCCACAGGCCAACCCACCGCTGCACCGCTCCTCCGCTGGGATACCCAATACCGGGCTGCGGTAAGGCACGCTCTGGCAGTTCCGCTGGCGGGTAGCTTAGCCAGACATTCATATAAAGAGGTATGTCGAACTCCGCCCTGCCCGCTGCGGCAATCTCGTTGAGGTAGTGAGCTTGGTGATAAAGCTGGAAGAGTTCGTCGGCGTCGCCGCGGAACACTTCGCTCCATGTGCCCGGTTGCTTGTGTGCGGCGGAGAGCATGTCGGCGGGGACTTGCCCGGCAAATTCCTTGTTAGATTCCGCGGAAAAATCACGCGGGCTGCCGATGATGCCCGACTCGTTCTCAACTTGCACCATGAGAACGGTGTGCTCGGTCGCGTCCGTGCTTTTAAGGTGCTGCATGAGCGAGACAAAAGCTTTCTTATCGGCTTCAAGATTCGAGCGCGAACTCACCGAAAGTACATCGATCGGCTCCCCATCAGCGCGGATCACCCGTGGAAAGCGCTTCGTGTCTGTTTTGACCCAGTCCGGCACGTAATGCATGTTGCCGTTTTTCCAGGTGCCGAACCACAGAAATACGACATGCAGATTGTGCTCCCGGGCACCTTTGACGACGGCATCGACATTGTCCCAGTTGAATTTGCCTTCCTGAGGCTCAACCTGCTCCCAATAAGCGGGAGCCTCAACGGTATTGGCGTGCAGTTCGGCTAAGGACTTCCAGACCGCCGGGAGTTCCGATGGCCACGCGCTCGAGTTGTGAACCTGTCCGCCGAGAATCAGGTAGGGCTGCCCGTCGACGAGGAAAGCCCATCGGCCATCTTTCGCTATGAATCTTGGTGCTTCGCTGGCATTGGAACTTGAGCAGGCGAGAGCAGAAAAGATGACGACGAACAGCACGGCTCTACCAATGACCGTATAGGGATGAGCGCGGTGGGGTGACTGCCAGCTGAGCAATTGCATTACGCCTCCTCTGGGCCTGCTTCGATTATGCGAATCTCGATTCGTTGTGCGCCCAGCCGGGGATGCGTTGCAGTGAGTCGCGCCGTGCCTGGTTCATCTTTTCCTCGGATCCAGATAGCGCCCGTCCCGCCGACTAACGAGAAGGGATTGTCGCCGATGAGCTCCGCCGGGCCTTCGAGTTCGAATTTGATGGAATCATCAGCGAACGGCCGAATGGCCCCGAATTCGTCGTTAACGCGCAGCACGATCCGCGTGCTATCAGCGCCATCGCCTATTAGCGTCGAATCGTCAGGACTGACTGTGAATTGCATGTCGACGCCCTTGCCCGACATGCTCTTTTCGATTACCTTCTTGCCTTGAATATAGCCTTCGATGCGGAGATCTCCCCAGCCGTGGCGAAGAGCACCTCCCATATCGACGACGAATGGCGCGTACTTCAAATTCTGAAACTGCTTACGGTCGGGATCGGAATCCGCAACCAGCTTGTCGTTGATATAGAACTTGAGGTGATCGCAGTTGGAGCACACAACAGCCTTTGTGAAGCCGATGGATTCATCGCCACGTGCCC
The DNA here is from genome assembly GCA_030151135.1 of Candidatus Sulfotelmatobacter sp. The sequence goes on from JASLEQ010000132.1 coordinate 3,929, forward strand.
AATGAAACGCGGGTTCCAGGACAACCTCCTCGGACGGCTCACACTGCGACTTATAAAACCCTGCCGCTGGTTTCGGCTCACGAAAAATGTCGGTCACGCCGTGGTAGCAAATCCGATCTCCTGATCCGAAATTTCCGTGAGTGTTGTAGTCGAATGCGCACCAGCCGATGCCGCCCGCGTATTGGGCGTTGGAAGCGAGTTGGTCGTGGATTCTCGCGTGCCGCATCATATGCTCCGTGAGGCGCTCCACATTGTCGATGGTCTTCGTCGGAAAGGTATGGCCGACAAATTCGGTGTTCAGATAGCGCGGATGATTTGGTGGCTTCAGTGGAAAGCCGAAATCATTCATAGTGAAAACGTCTTCGAGAAAGTCCGACTGCTGAAAGTAACGGATACCACCGGTCTGCCGTGTCGGATCGAGCCGGTGCGCCACTGCGTTGGTACGGGTGTAGAAGTCATGATCGTCGCGTGATTCGTTGATACGGACGCCCCATAGGATGATCGCCGGATGGTTCCAATCGCGGCGTATCATGCGCCGTACGTTGTCGATGGATATCTGCTTCCACGCCTCATCGCCAATATGTTGCCAGCCGGGGATCTCTTCAAGTACCAAAAGTCCCATCTCATCACAGGCGTCCAGGAAATGGCGCGACTGAGGGTAGTGCGATGTGCGGACGATATTACAGTGCAATTTGTTCCGTAGGATATCGGCATCTCGGCGCTGCGATCGGCCGGGCATCGCTTGTCCAACGAAGGGGAATGTCTGATGACGATCTAGGCCGCGCAACTTGATCACCTTCCCGTTGAGTTCAAATCCGTGATCGGTAAAACCAGCGTGGCGGAAACCGAAACGACGCGAGTCTTCGTCGAGCAGTTGTTTTCCCTGCAGCAGACGAACGCGCATTTCATACAGGTTGCGGTTCTCTAGATCCCAAAGTTTGACGCCGGGAAAATCAGCGAGATGCAGGACATAGGATGTCGGGCCATTGTCAGCAGCACCACCCTTAGCGGACCCCTCTTGGATGCGTTGAGAAACCTTACTGACCGATCGGCCGCCGTCAAACAGTTCGGCTTCGATACTGAGATTTTTCGGCATTGATTGCGCATTCTCAAGAAAGCATTGCAAGTCGACGGATGGCTTGGTCAACACATCCTTCGGCTGCACAAAAATATTCTCGATAAACGTTGCAGGCACGATACGCAGAGAGACCTCGCGGTAAATGCCGCCGAATGTCAGGTAGTCGATTTCATAGCCGAAAGGCGGAATGTCCGGGCGCTCGGTTGAGTCCACATCAACAGCCAACAAGTTGTCGCCGTCCCAATCTAGGTGCGACGTTAGCTCAAACGAAAATGGTGTGTATCCCCCTTTGTATTCTCCTAGCTTTATGCCGTTGATCCATACAGTAGAGGCCGTCATTACACCTTCGAAATCGATGAAAACGCGCTTCCCTTTCGCCGCTTCGGGCAACTTGAATCGACGGCGATACAGCGAAACGAACTCGTATTCCTTTTCATCGAATCCGTGCCAGGGCAGGCGCTTGTTTGTATGCGGAACCACGATGCGGTCGAAACCGGAGTCATCGAAGGTCTTGTCGTGTCCACCGTCAACTTGCTTCGGACTGAATCTCCAGCCGCGGTTGATGGGCAGAATGATCCTGCCTGCTGCATTTGGTTCGGCAGACCGTCCCAGCGCCAGCGGTCCTAGATGTGCCGCAGCGACGAGTGTCGCGGAGGAAACGAGGAAATCGCGTCGATCCATTTGAGTGCTTAATCCTTTCATTCGCACAGATACTGCTCGGCCACTCCTGAATGAAACCTACACAATCCAGGAAAGTAACTGCTTCATATCGGTCGTCTCGTTAGACTCCGTGCCCTGCGGAACTGTGGGACCGATTACGATCGCCGAACTGTGTCCCTCGAACCAGGCCAGAAACGCAGATTTTTCCGCTCCCGGCAATCGTTGCTGGTTCAGCCAGTTGTAGTAGGCACCCATGTCGGCATCCACGAGAGAGCCGACGGGATCTTGTTCAGGGTGCTCGTCTTCGGGTGAAAGCAATTCGTTCATAGGCTTAAGTCTCTGCCGCGGAGCAAACCGCACTAACAAAGTTGCGGGCTCGGCACGCCGCAAGGCTTCGCGCGCCGCCCACTGAGTAAAGCTGGTGCTGAAAATCTGCGTACCGGATCCTTCGGTCAACAATTTCACTCGAAAACGATCGAGAACAGGATCGCTGCTTTTCATGCCGAGGTCTTCGGGACGCCATCCGGCCATAAGCGTACGAAGCGCCTCGGGACCCATGCCGGGTCTTTCGATTGCAGAATGCATATTGCGCAACAGCGCGGCCCGAACTGGATCAAGCGAGCTGTAGGCGACGGTCGTTATAGCGGGATTATGTTCCGCCGCATCGCCGCCGTCGATATACCAGTGCGCATATCGGGCAGACGTTTGTTTGGCCCTTACAGCGACGATTTCCAGCAGAGTGCGCAAACCGTTCTCTGGAGTTACACGACTGAAATAGGCGCCGTGCGGCCGTAGCTTGCGAAACAGCGGCCTGTCATATGAGTCGACGCCTTTTCCGATCACTGCGATGCCGAGCCTTGGCAGTTCGGGAGGCTTGGGCGGCATAGCTGCTTGTAGGCGATTCGCATACTCTGTCGCAGCGACTCGGAATGCGTCGAGCTGGTGGGTTGTCCAAAGATGCGCGGAGAGTTGTTCGACGAACTGGGCGGGGAAATTCACCCAATCGAAATGCTCGAGCTTCGAGGAAACTGTGATCTTTGCAAATTCTTGCAACCACTGTGAGCGCTCGCTCGCGGAAAGCTTTGCCAGGTTGAATATTTCTTTTTCAAGTGTGCGCCGTTCTGCGGGGAATTTGTAGTCGTAATCGATTGCCTCGCGCAGAAGCCCCCCCAGGAAAGAGAGCGGCAGTTCCCGAAACACGTCCAGATTGGCCCTCACGAGCTCTCTTGCCTGCGGCGGATAAGAGTTGAACTGCTCGGCTTTGAGGTCGCTGGGCTGCATCACAGTATCTCGGAAATCGGCTTGCCTTGGGATTGCGACGCCGAAAACCCGAGCATCGAGCCAATCGTCGGCACAAGGTCCATAGAATCAACGGCACGGTCGTGAACGACGCCCTCCCGAATTCCAGGGCCTATCGCAATCAACCAGGTCGTTCTCGAGAGCGCATCACCTGTGCGGTGGTGCTGAAAGCCATTTCCCCCAGGATCTGTGTCAGCATCCCGGCCAAAGTCTGGAAGGATCAAAAGGGTTGTGTCGCGCGCGTATTCCGGATCGCTCTCGATCGCCTTCCATATCTCGGTGCAAAGACGATCTGTGCGCCGGATTCCGTCTACGTACAGCGAGTAGGTGCCTGCGTGCGCGATATCGATATCGTGCATCGTAATCCACAGGAGACTGGGCGCAACCTGCTTCATCAGGCGACGCGCTATGTAGACCGAGAGCTCGTCGGGACTCGATAGAGTCCGTGCGTTGGTTTTGAAATCGTCCACTGACAGCTTCAGCAGCGACTCCAATTGCTGCAATTCAAATTCGTTGCCCGCCAGATCGGGAGTGAAATAAGGGCTTTCGTAATTGTCGCGCAGCAGGTGCTGGTAATCTGCATGGCCGCTGGACATCGCCGCTGCCAGGAGATGCTTGGGAAGAATGACGCGAGCACCTAAGCCAGGCCCGTAAGATTTATGGCTGCTCTCGCCAATGCGATTGAAGCCGTTGCTAGGCGCCACAACCCAGGTGTCCGACGACGGCCGTTTGCGATCCTTCCGAAAATACTCGAAGACAGTAGGGTTCTCCGGGGGCACCGTCGCGAAGTTATTGAACGTTTCGTAAGCTCCGGTCGCCAGACTCGCCGTGGCCACGTAGTGGCCCAAAATTCCCTTGTTCACAACCTGCGTGAAGAACGTCGCCCGTGGGATCACATCCCGCAGCAGGTTAGGCACGTTTTCCTGCCCTTCAGGAGCGAAGGTTTCCTGATCGCGGGCACCACCTCCAAAGGTGATCACAACAACTTTTCGGTTTTTGGGGGCGGTCGTTGCGCGTGCAAAAGGTGATCTGCAAAGGCCCGCGCCTACGGTAAGGCCGGCAGCACTGCGGAGAAATTCGCGGCGAGTTCCTGCAATCCGATTGCTGGCTTCGAAGAACCTCATCGAGGACTCGCTCCAGAGTCGTTCGACACTCTTCCGCCTTTTTCCGAGATTACGAATTGCTTTATCTCTGCACGCTGTTTCTCTAACACTGCGAGATGCTGGGCGCGTAACTTCTGGTAAATCTGCAATTGCTGCTGCGCTTCGTCCCGTTTCCCGAGGTGCACGTACGCCTGTCCAAGCCGATAGTGAGCGTCAGCGAGGTCGGCATTCAATGCGAGCGCAGCTTCGTAATGCGGTACAGAATCAGAATATTTCTTTTGATCCGAATAAAGATTCCCCATTTGCAGTTGCGCCTCGGAAAATTTCGGATCAAGTTCAACCGCCCTCTTCAGCAGGGCTTCGATCTGCCCGAAGCCAATGTTCTCGTCTTGTGCACGGTGCCCCTTCCACAGGCTCATCGCATAGTAATAAAGAGCATGGGCATTCTGCGGCTGAAGGTCGGCGAACCGGCGGAAGCGTTGAATGACTTCGTCGGCCTGTCCAGGCGAACTGTCATATGCTTTCGAAAGAAAGTAATAGCAACGCGGGTCAGAAGGATCCAGATCGGAAGCTTTCAATAATGTACCCACGGCATCGTCGTAGTTGCCGCGAGAGTAGTAGGACATCCCCAAACCGATCGCCAGCCTTGGCGATTTAGGATATCGTTGAGCGGCTTCCGCAAAAACCTCGACGGCTGCATCCAGCGTGCGATGCAACAACAGATCGCTGGCCCAGTCGAACAGGTTGCCTTCGCTGGGATCCATGTGCGCGGCAGTCTCATACTCGTGCTCGGCAGCGACGAACTTTTCGGATTTTTCCTCAATCTCTCCGAGCAGGTTGTGCAGTTCCGCAGTATTCTTCTTCGCAATCAATGCCTTGACTAGGTCTGCAGCCTCCGCATTCTTTCCTGTTTCTACATAGGCCAGCGCAAGATCATAGCCGTTATCGTAGGCAGTCGGCTTGATTCGGTATGCTTTGCCGAGATAAGGAATCGCCTGAGAGAGTTTGGCATCCGCCACGTAAAATTCGCCAAGATTATGGTTGGTGTCGTAGCTGGCAGGATCGAGGATCCAGGCCTTCTTGAATTCAACCTCTGCGGCCGCGAGATGGTGCGCGCGCACCAGATTGGTGGCCAGATTGGTTCTGGCTGCCGCGGAAGTAGGTTTTAGATGGACAGCACGCTGCAGATGTTCGATCGCGTCGGCATCCCGTCCCTGTGCGGAGTAGACCATCCCGAGCAATTCATGGACATCGAAGTTTTGAGGAACTTCGCGCACAAGCTGCTCCAGCCGCACCGCCGCTTCGTCCAGGTGATTGGAATCGTAAAGCTGGACAGCTTCTTGAAATCTGCGTTGCAGTTCCCGTTGGTCGTCGGCTCGAGCGCCACGAGCGGCGGCACATGCGAGAACAATTACTAGACATAAGGACGTCGCCCGGGAGGTCACAGCACCCGTATGTTAGCACCGCTTCCCAGCCTCGCACCGGTGCGAACTGGCTGGGCAGTCCTGAAATGACAGAGATTCCGGCGCGGGTCCCCGCACTCGCGCCGGAATCCCTGAGCGTCAGAAGTACAACTTCAAAGCGAACTGAATCTCTCGCGGATCGAGTGGATTGTCGCGCGTCGATCCCATTTCGCCAAAGGTTGAGTTGGTGAAGTTTCCGGAACCGCCAATCGCAACCACCCCGTTTCCACCAAAGTTCGGTTGATTGAAATTCGGATGATTTAGGATGTTGAAGAATTCCGATCGGAATTCCAGACGGAAACGCTCGGTCACCTGGAAGTTCTTAAAGAACGATAGATCCCAACGCGCGAATCCCGGGCCTTCAATCATCGAAGGCTGACTGCCGCCGAGAATTCCTGCAGGGGTAGTCTCCGGTACGCATCCGACGGGGGTTCCAGGCGAGCCGACTTCGCATGGCTGCGCAAACGCTGCCGCATTCAGCATCGCCGGATTGCCATCGGCATTGAAATGAATCGACGTTCTCGGATTCTGCCCCGGCAGCACAAAGTCGTAGCAGTTGGTGCCAGCGGCGGTCCCAGATGGGCAATCAAGTTTGAAGGGTTGCCCGCCCTGTAACGTTACAACCCACTGTACCGCCCAACCGCCAGCCACCGCGTTCTTCACTCCACTCGCGTTCCCCAGCATCTTCTTTCCCCGTCCGAAGGGTAACTCGTATCCACCGCTGAAGTGAAAAACGTTTCGGATATCGAAATTTGCTAAACCATAATCCGCGTGAATCCCCACTCCGGGTACGTACGGAGCTCGATACCCATTTCCGGAAAATCCGTTCAGCAGATCAAGCGCGTCCGACCTGACTTTGGAGTAGGTGTAAGTCGCGAGGAAACTCAGACCGTTGTCGAACTTTTTCTGAATGTTAGTTTGCAGACCATGGTAGTAACTGCTTCCCCAGGTTGCAGCATAGCTGGCATTCTGTCCAAAAAGTGGAAACTGCAGGCCGCCTTGGGACGCTGGAATAGCATTCACTCCGGTTAATGTCGTCGACGGTGGAAGCAAGGCCGTCGGGTTGTTCGATCCTGGGAAGACTTCCAGATGCCGCCCGAACGTGCCTACATAGCCTGCTTGTACCGACAAATTGCGGGCAAGCTCGTATTGCAGCGTGAAGTTCGTGCCGATGGAGTAGGGCGTCTTGTAATCAAACTGGATGCCGCGCAATTGCAATCCGGCCGCAGTAACGGCGGATGGCGTCAACGGGACGCAGCTGAAACCAGTCTCCAGTGTTGGCCCACCGGTGGGAGTGGCCGTTGCGCATCCCGCAAAAGCATTGATGGCATTCGCATCGTTCTGTTCCGAGTAGTTAAACGAGAACTGGAAAGGATAGTTCTCGCCGAGGTTTGGCGAATATCCTCGATTCTCGAAACCATTGAAGAAGATGCCCGCCCCGCCGCGGGCAACAAATTTTGGAGTAACTTGGTATGCGAACCCGAACCGCGGCGCAAAATTCGTCTTCTGCGAGGTGCCGAGCCCTTTGCCGTACCGATTCGTAATCTGCAGAC
>JASLEQ010000202.1 GCA_030151135.1 Candidatus Sulfotelmatobacter sp.
TTCACCGGCCGCTTCGTGTGGGCTGGCTTGTGGAGCCGGGGTTTGGTCCCGTTGACCACGAGACTGCGGCGACAGTGCAAGTTGCCGCGGCAGCGCTGAAGGACATGGGTCACACCGTTGATGCCGTCCGCATTCCTGCACTGGAGCGTGACTTTGCTTTGGATGTTTTCACCCGTCTCCATGTCCTTGAGATGAAGCCCGGTTTCGTGAAAACAACGGCCGGGCGCCACGCGGATGAAATTGGCGACATGGCCAGGTTCATGCTCTCATCGCCCGACACTCCAGCGGCGGACTACATCGACGCGGCGCAAGCTGCAGAGCGGCTGAAGGATGGATATGCCGAGTACTTCCAGAAGTACGATGTGCTGCTGACACCGGTGCTGCCCACGCCGTCCTTCAAACACAGTCAGCCAGAGTTAGTGATCAACGGCCAGACCGTGAATATTATGGGAATCATGTCCGCCACCGCGCCGTTGAGCGTTACGGGCTTGCCGGGTGTATCCATGCGGTTCGGAACCAGCCATGACGGCATGCCGATCGGCGTACAGATCGTCGGTAGCTGGCAAGCCGAATCGACCATACTTTACGTGGCGTCGCTTCTGGAGAAGGTTAGCCCGCTACTCGATCTCCACCCGAATCTGTAAATGATGCGGAGGAAAAGCATGCTGGCAGGAGTAGGCGAACTGCTCCTGCCAGCTCGCGCTTTTGCAGGATCGGTACTGAGAAGTCTTAGTGCTGTATCTGGAGCGTCCGCCACACAATATGCGCTGTTGGAGAGTCGCAACTTTACATCCCTACTTTTCTAGGTATATGATCCACACGTCGAATCCGGCGGGAGATGACTGCATATGGCCAAAAATGACCTTTTGGGTTCCCTCGGGTTCCTGGTCCTCAAAACGCTCTCTCAGGCGGGCCCTCTCCATGGGTACGGAATTGTCCTCCACATCCAGACAGCATCGGATGAATTATTGCGTGTTGAGGAAGGTTCTCTCTACCCGGCCCTGCACCGCATGGAACAAAGCGGATGGATCAGCTCGGAATGGGCACTCACCGAAACGAACAGAAAAGCCAAGTATTACAAGCTGACGGGCGCCGGGAAAAGAGAATTGCAGGAGGTGGAAAAGAGTTTTGAACAGCTGGTGAAAGGCGTGCGAGCAATGCTGCGGTACGCCTGAGGAGTTTTATGTCACTCGTTCATCGCATTCTCAATCTGCTTTCTCACTCGAGTGTGGATCGCGAGATCGAAGCGGAGCTGAAGTCCCACCTTGAAATGCGAACTGAGGACAGTGTAGCGTTCGGCATGTCAGCGGATGCAGCGCGTCGTGACGCCTTACTTCGCTTTGGCGACCCCACCGTAATAAAAGAACGAGTCATCGCTGTGGATGCCGCGCTCACGCTTGAGAGTATCACCGTGGACTTACAATATGCGTTGCGCCGGCTCACCAAATCACCCGGATTTACCGTGACTGCCGTCTTGACATTCGCTCTCGGTATCGGAGCGACGACAGCGATCTTCAGTGCGGCCTACGCGCTGCTGCTGCGATCGTTGCCATTTCAGCACGCCGATCGCATCATCGCAGTCTATGAGACTCATCCTCAGATTGTTGGCGGCGCCGAGGTCAACTTTCTCGACTATCAGGACTGGCGTAAACAGCAAACGAGCTTCGAGCAGATCGCAGCATATTCCGTTGCAGGCTCAGAAGCGGGTTCGGATACCATGTCGTTGGTCACGGGAGATCATGGGGAACAGGTCCACGTGGTTCTTGCATCCAGCAACCTGTTTTCGCTTCTCGGCGTAGCTCCCCTTATGGGTCGGACGTTTGTGGAACACGATGACACACCGAACGCAAATCATGTCGTTGTGCTCAGCGCGGAAGCCTGGCAACGCTACTTTGGGGACGATCATGGTATTCTTGGCCGCACTATCGATCTCAATGACGTTAGCTACACCGTGATCGGCGTGCTCCCGCCCGGAGCCGCCTATCCTGCGACCGGTGAATTCTGGATGCCGCTCTCGTTGATGGACAAGGAGTCACAGGCCCGGCGCGTTGGGCACACGTCGGATGTCCTGGGACGGCTCAAGCCTGGTGTCGATTTAGCAGAGGCTCGAGTCGATATGCATACCATTGCGGCGAGACTTGCGCACTCCTACCCGGCCACAAACAGAAACATTGGTGTGCTGCTGACTCCGCTGCGTGAGCAGCTTGTGCGCTCACTACGGCCCGCTATCCTCACACTTTTGGGCTGTGTCGTCCTCGTTTTGTGCATTGCGTGCGCCAATGTAGCGAATCTTTTGGTGGTTCGCGCCGCTGCTCACGCTCGCGAAGCCGCCGTTCGGCGGGCGCTTGGAGCAAGCCGCCTCCGTCTGCTCTCGCAGTACCTCTCAGAAACCCTGATTCTGTGTCTGCTGGGAGGTCTGTTAGGGACGGGCCTCGCCGCGCTCGCATGTCCACTCCTGCGGGTAGCCTTTGCGCATACGGCGGGAGCCGACCCCTCGTTAATCCAATCAATTGACCTCAACGTTCCCGTCCTGTTGGTGGCATCAGGAGTCTGTCTGTTCGCCGCCTTCATCTTCGCGCTGTTGCCAATGAGGAAGAAGCCAAACAGATTGGCCGATTCGTTGCGCCCCGACGACCGCGGCGGTAACGGCCGACCAAGCTGGAGCAGCCGTGCGCTCATCTCCACAGAAATCGCGATTGCCATTGTTGTGCTCTTTCTGGGAACGCTGTTGATCCGAAGCTTCCAAAAGCTGATCCGAGTGAATCCGGGCTTCCGTACCGATCACCTGCTCAGCATTGAGATCACACTGCCGCAACCACGCTATCAGTATGGGAGCCCGGCGATAAATCACTTCTACGAAAGATTGATCGGCAAGCTGAAACAATCTCCCGGAACTGTGTCCGCGGGAACCACCACCGCTCTTCCGTTTCAGGCATCCCATGCGATGACGCGATTTCTCATAGCCGGCGAACCTGCCCCTGCTTTGGGGGTCTTACCGATGGAACAGGTTCGCGTTGTCAGTCCGGAATTCTTCCAGGCAATGGGCCTCCGACTGGAACAGGGCAGAGTCTTCGAACGAAAAGACGTCGAAAATAGCTCGGATCTGATCATCGTCAATCAGGCGTTTGCGCTGCGTTATCTCCCGGGTAAAGACTCCCTGACTTCAAGCATCCTGATGAATGTCCTTAGTCCGCATCCGGAGAAGATGCCTGTGATCGGAGTGGTCTCGAACGCTCACGATCTGGGGGTTGGGACCGAGGTCGAGCCTGTACTTTATTTTCCTGGCTTTGACGTGCATGCGGTGCTTCTCATCCGCACGAATATCGACCCCATGAGCGTCGTCTCGGAAGTACGCAAAGCAGTGAGAGATCTTGATCCGATTCAGCCGATCTATCACGTAGAAAGCATCAACGAGGTTCTCTCCGACTCACTGGCCCGGCAGAGGATGGTCGCTGTTTTGCTCGGAATATTTGCCTTGCTGGCACTGACTCTTGCAGCCATCGGCATTTATGGCGTTATCGCTTATTCTGTCACCCAGCGTACGCGTGAGATTGGGGTGCGGATGGCGGTTGGTTCGAGCCGGGCAAATATCCTGCTTCTGATGCTGCGAGATGCTGCTTCCTTTACGGGTATAGGAGTTCTGGCGGGACTAATCGCTGCTTTCGCTAGCGCTCAGTTGGCAGGCGCCCTGCTCTTTGAGACCAGCAGTGTTGACGGCTTCTCCATCTGCTTATCGGTGTCGGCCCTGTTGATCATCGCCTTGCTGGCTGCTCTTCTTCCTGCTACTCGCGCAGCCTCGATCAATCCGGTTGAAGCCTTGCGATCGGAGTGAAAATTGCCCTTCCGGCTGGATTGACGCATTATCGCCAACTCACGTTTCCAGAAGTCTCCATCGTGGAAACGTGCCTTGCCCTGATATCGGCAACTGATCGGAACCGGCCGCGGCGCCGGTAAACGGAGGCGGGTACCGCAGAGGTGTCCCGCGTATTCTTAGCGGCTGTTCTTTTCATTTGACCTTTCTTTGCGCAAACACCTCAATGGTTGTTGGCCCATGGTTCATGCGGATTCGCCAACTCGCAACTTGACCCGCCGATCGGCCGAATCTCGGCTGAATGAGCGCATCGGGCTGTTTGTCGCCATTCTACGATCGCCATGAGCTGTTCCTCGACGCTGGCCGACGTCTCCGAATGAAAACGTTCAGCCGCAGACTCGCTCGCATTGTTTGAATCGTTCGATTCGCAAAGACGACACGAGATCCACAACGATATACTCGCGGGACGCGTTCATTCATGGTCGTGGTTACTGGCCTCATGCTGCTGGGGGCTCAGGTAACGAATACACCTACCATTGCGTTCAACCGCGTAGAAGTGGGCAGGCCTGCGCTCTTCGTGGCTGCATCCGACGGGAGCAACGAACATCTGCTGCTTGCTAACCCAGATCGCGACTATGACGCAATCTGGTCGCCAGATGGCAAATCGATCGTGTTCACTTCCGAGCGAAATGGATCGTCAGATCTTTTTCAAGTGAATCCCGATGGTAGCGGCTTGACGATGGATCAGGCGTATGACGATCAGCCTGCCTTCTCTCCCGATGATTGGAAGTTGGTTTCGTCAGCACGCGCCAGGGTGGGAACGCAAATCTCTGGATTTTGGATCTCACGACACTCCGCGTTCAGCGGCTCACAGAGGGAGCAGGCGGAGATTTCCGACCGACATGGTCACCCGATGGCAAATGGATAGCGTTCTCGTCAGGGCGCGGGAAGAATGTGCCGATTAGCGAGGGCCGGTGGGAGCGCCTTCAATTGGCTGATCTTTACATCGTGCACCCTGACGGCTCTGGTTTGAAAAAGATCCTCGGGAACCAGGATTTCTGTGGAAGTCCGAAGTGGGCGGGAGGCAGCCGTCACGTGGTGGCTTATTGCATGACTGCCCAACAAACGCTTGCCAACCGGATCGCGAATCCCGGTGCGGGCAACGACACGCGCCTTATATCAGTGGACACGATGACAGGCGCATCCTCCGAATTTCCGGCTGCCGGCGTAAAAATCAATCCGTCTCCCCTTGGCCAAAGCGAGATCGGTTACATACGCAAAGACACTCCGGACCCCGGTGTGAATTACCTGAGTGGTCGGCGGGGTCCACGAGGTCCGATCCGAAGAGCATCGTGGTCACTCGACGGGAAACTCGTCATCCTTCACAAACGTGTTTCCGAGCCGGCAATGCCCCTGCGGAAGGCCTTCAGCAGGAATTCGAACTACGAGCTGCAAATCGCGAGCGGCGGGACTCATCCTTCGTTTAATCCGTCGGGCACTCAGTTCGTAACGACCGGTTTTCCGAATGGCCGTGCAAGCCTCTCTGCTATCACCGTGACGACGTTGGCGACAGGCGTCTCACAAGTTGTTTACCGAGACACGGCCAGCAATGCACTGGCGGGTTCCTGGTCGCCCGACGTCGCAAGATCATCTTTGGCGTTGGCGAGTTTGCGGCATTTTTGATGGCTTCCATTCGGAGTTTTTGAAACCTGACGATCGCATCGAGGGTGGGGCCAGGGTGGCACTCGTCAATGCAGATGGAACCGGATTTCAGGAGTTCCCCGGCGGCGCGGGCAATAATGCGTTCCCGTCATTTGCTTCCGATGGAAAGCGCTTCGTCTATCGCACCTTCAGCCCTGACGGTAACGGTCTGCGCATCATGGACCTGGTCACCAGAGCCGTCACGAAGCTTACCGACGGATATGACAACTTTCCGCCGTGGTCTCCACGCGGCGATCTCATCATGTTTGCGCGCCTGTCTGTGGGAACATACGACGTTTACACAATCAGGCCCGATGGCAGCTCTCTGAAGCGCCTGAGGAACGGCAGTGGCAATGACGCTCACATGGCATGGTCGCCTGATGGCGAGTACATTGCGTTCGCAAGTTCAAGGATGGGCTTCAAGGATGAAGCAGTGTACACGGATGCGCCTCAGCCATATGGGGAGATTTTCGTTATGCGCTTTGACGGCACCGGCGTCGAGCAACTCACGGAGAACCAATGTGAGGACGGTGCACCCGGGTGGCAGGGAGTTCCGGCGCCAGATCGTCCGGAAGATGACCGGATAGCTCCCCATAAGTGCGGTTCAACCCGGTACTCCCTTCGCAAGCGAAGATTTCAATCCACGCATTATCGACAACTCACTCGTCCACGCAAAATGCAAGGCGATCGCTAGATCGGAACGCCATCGAGCTGGCGCTGGGGCGGCTGGATGGGATCGAACCATGATCGGCCATTAAAGGGTTATGTCGTAAACACGAAGGAGTCATCCGAGGGAACGGTGCGTCGCTCAGGTAGACAAGTGATCTAGTTTCACCGGCAGAAACGGAGCGTTCCGGAATACCCAATCCGTGCACAGGGTGCAACCGTAACCCCTCCAACGGGGGCTAAGGAATCCCTGGAGGCCAGGGAGAATTTCTCACCCTGGAGGGTCGCCAACTGAGCTCGAACGAACGGCGTTAGCGGCCCCTCCCTATTTGGTTCGAATAGCACGGCAAGGACGCCCCAGGAGATAGCACGGCGCTGATCCGTAAGTCGTTCGGCTCTATAGCGCATTAGTGCTATTCCGCTGCTATCCGGCATT
>JASLEQ010000209.1 GCA_030151135.1 Candidatus Sulfotelmatobacter sp.
GGGGTGCCCCACGTCTCGCCGACTTTGCGAGACGTGGGAATCTCCGCCGTCTTCCTCGAGCGATGCCGCCGATCCCTCCGTCACCGAAGTCAGCAGATCCCCAACCTTTCGCTCATACTTGGGAATCATTCCCTTCAGCACGGCCCCGCGCGCCCGCGGGCCACGGGATATCAAAACCTGCTCGAAGATAGCCGGCGCGGCCGCGACCACATGCGGCTCCTTAGAGAGCCGCTCCATCAGTGGAGGCCAATCCCTGATTCCGTCATCCGCAATCCGCTGCAGGCTGATGTGCGACGTCGATCCCAGCAGCCGTTGCTGCAAGTCCTGCCGGAAGCCATTGTTGATGGCAAGCGCCACTACGAGGGAAGCCACTCCGGCGGCGACTCCAATGATGGAAATACCGGTGATGATCCCGATGAACGCCTGCCGCCGCTTGGCGCGAAGATATCGGCTTGCAATGAAGAGTTCGAAGCGCATCAGCTTTCAGGGAATCCGAATCCTCCAGACTCGTCGCACGTCCACGTCAACTTACCCCCTAAATCCTCGTTAAGTCGAGTAAGCACAACACGAATCAACTTCAGAGTCAGTTGAATTGCTTGGAACGCATCTACTCCTGCAGCATACCTGACGCGTTCATCGCCAGCACCCGTTATTTGGAAGGGACAAAATGAATCCTGGTCTTCGGGAGTATCAGGAAACGGTCGCGGTTTTCCCAACTTCAAAACGACTTCGCGAGCAGGGTCATCCGCCAAACAGAATTTACGAACTGCAATCACCTCGCCGACGTCGTGCAGTTTCACGCAGTCTCCTTAATTGTTCCAATCAAAGCAGGCACCCGACGCCTATAATTCCGAAACTCTTCCCCGAACCTCTTCTCCAACTCCGCATCCTCCATCCGAATCATCACCGCACCCGTGATCATGGCGAACGCCGTCAGCACCCAGCACACAACCAATCCGGTTCCAATGCTCCAAGCCAACATCTCACAGAAGTGCGCAAGGTACACGGGATGCCTCACCCTGGCGCGAAGTCCGGTGGTGACCAGCCGATCATCACGATGACCGGCGCGAACTTCGGGCAGTCCTCCGAGTTGAGCCCAGCTGAAGTGGACGCCGGAACGAGAGTAGAGAAAGAACCCAGTTAACAGAAGAGCGCCAGCAGGAATCCACGTCCAGGCGGATGAATAAAGAACGACATGTCGCCACGGCCAGGTAACCACGCCGATCACAATCCACATCGCGGCCCAGCCCGGCAGCAGTACCCGAAACGGCGACCTCCGCTGCTCGCGCCACTTATCCGCCCGCGGATGCACCATGAACCAGAACAGCGGCACGGTCGAATACACAACGCAAGCCAGCCACCCCACCATGCAGACCATTTGCATGACCCGATTTTAGTGTAGGGGTAATGCATTCGTGTGGAGCGGGCGCCCCGCCCGCTGCTTTTACTTGCCAGCAGTCGAATTGCATTCTCTTTCCTTGAATCCGGTTCTAAGCCGTCATATGCTGACCAGGCGCTCGTTACTTCCATGGAGCCCGCACTTACCCGAAAGAACATCTGGACCGTCGCCATCCGCGACTACTGGTGGATGTCCGTCTTCATCGGTGCCTACTTCTTTGCAGGATTCCTGATAT
This sequence comes from Candidatus Sulfotelmatobacter sp., assembly GCA_030151135.1. The sequence goes on from JASLEQ010000209.1 coordinate 1,635, forward strand.
GGGGCGGCAGCAAAGGGGCTCTCGGTTCAAGTGCGCTCTTTCTTGTGGCGGCAATCATTGGACTCGCGGTTCACTACGCGGTTCATTGGAACCGCCAACTCCCGCAAGTCCTCATGATCACCGCACACCTGGCGCTCGGCGAAGCCATTCTCGCCTGGCAAAGGGCCTATCTGCCTTTAACGGATTACAGCAGAACCGGAAATCCTGAACCGCGGGACATCATCGTTTTTCTGGTTTCGTCGCTGGTTGTCGGCGCCATGTGCATGTTCGGAGGCCTTTGGGGCGCCATGGTCGGCCTCGCCATCCACTATGCATTCATCTTTGACATCCACGAAGAATTCTCCGTGAAATGGATCTTCCCCATATTGATGGTTTTAATCGGCGGAATCGTCGCGAGCGCGTTTCGTCGGCTGGATCAGGCCTATGAACAGCTCGAAGTGCTCGCCAATCACGACAATTTGACCGGCTTGTTCAATCGCCATTGTCTCGACGCTGAGTTCCATCGTTTACAGAACATCGCTCGCGAGACTGGGAAACCACTTTTATGTGTCGCCTGGGATTTGGACGACCTGAAAGAGATCAATGACAGTCAGGGCCATGCCGCAGGCGACGCCTATATATGCAAGTTTGCCCGCGCACTCGAAGCACATGTGCGTAGGCCCTCAGACGCGCGCTCCGGCGACGCTGCGTTCCGTATAGGAGGTGATGAGTTCATCAGCATGCACCTCGATGCTCGCGACGGCGAAACGCTGATCGAACGCGTACATGCAACCTGCCCATCCGTCTCAGCGGGATGGATACCATGCAACACCCTTACGCTGGACCAGGCTCTCACTCAGGCGGACCAGGCTCTTTACGAAAACAAGGAGCATCGCAAGAAACAAGGCGTGCGCGACCTGATTCGGCGCTTGCCCCCAATCGCGTAGCGTGTTTGTGGCGTGCGACGTGAACAGGTCCCCACTACTCACCCTCAGTAACT
>JASLEQ010000272.1 GCA_030151135.1 Candidatus Sulfotelmatobacter sp.
TGCCGATTGTTCCAGGTCATCGGAACCGTGCAGAAAATCAAGTCCGTTTTTGGGGGTGGCAAAGATCCGAATGACAATCGCGTCATCTTGCCTTTGAAGACATTCAAAACGCTGCACCCGGAAATGAAGCAGCACGTTATCAGCGTCAAGGCAACGTCCCACGATGACATGCCCAAGGCTATGGATGAGATCCGCGAACTGCTGCGGCGCCGGCGCAAGGTCCCATTCGACAAGCCTGACAATTTCGCGATTATGACGTCGGACTCGATTTCCGACGTATGGAACCAGCTCACCGGAGCGCTTTTCGTGGGTATGTTCGCCATTTCGAGCGTCGGGCTCGTGGTTGGCGGCGTGGGCGTGATGAATATTATGCTGGTCAGCGTGACCGAGCGAACGCGTGAAATTGGGGTGCGCAAGGCAATTGGCGCGCGCAAAAAGGATATCCTTCTGCAGTTTACGCTCGAGGCCATTATGCTCACTGCGGTTGGCGGCGTCGTTGGCATCATCGCGGGCGCGGTGGTTGTCTGGGTCATTCCGATGCTCTGGCCGTCATTGCCGGCACGTATGTCAATGTTCTGGGTCACGTTCGGATTCAGTTCCGCGGCAGGCGTAGGATTAGTCTTCGGCATTTATCCCGCGTGGAAAGCGGCCAATCTCGATCCGATCGAGTCGTTGCGGTACGAGTAAGTCCCTGCTCGCGCATGATTCATAGCACACTCAGAATCCTCCAATTTCTACCCCTCCTCGGTTGTGCTTCGAGCTTCTTCTATTACGTCCTCTGTCTGTGGAGCGCCCGAAGCTACCTGCGCGAACGACATTCAACGCCGCACCAGCCCTCCGACCGTGCGTTGCCCGCCGTTTCGATTCTTAAGCCGCTGAAGGGCGTCGATCCCGAAATCTACGAGGGTTTTCGCAGCCACTGCGTTCAGGATTATCCCGAGTACGAAATCATCTTCGGTGTGAGCGATGCCGCCGATCCCGCGGTAGCCAGCGTCAAACTTCTCCAGCAGGAGTTTCCATCTCGAGCCATCCGGCTCGTAATCTGTCCAAAAATTCTCGGTCCCAATGTGAAGGTCAGCAATCTGGAACAGATGTTGGAGGCCAGCCAGTACGAGCATCTGCTCGTCAATGACAGCGATATCCGCGTTGACTCTGACTACCTGCGCCGAGTCGTGCCACCTCTTTCCGGCCACCAGGTGGGAATGGTCACCTGCCTCTATCGTGGAGTTGCGGCCTCTACGTTGGGATCGAATCTGGAATCTTTGGGAATCAGTACCGATTTTTGTGCAGGAGTGCTGACCGCGCGCCAACTTGAAGGAGGATTACACTTCGGCCTGGGGTCCACTCTGGCTTTCCGGCGACGAGATCTTGAACGCATTGGCGGCTTCCAGTCGATCGTCGATTTTCTGGCCGACGATTACGAACTGGGCAGGCGAATCTCGCATTTGGGATTGAAGGTGCTCTTATCGGACTCAGTGGTGGAAACGCACCTGCCAGCCTACAAGTTTTCCGGTTTTGTCGCCCATCAAATGCGTTGGGCTCGGGGAGTCCGTGATGCCCGCCTCGGCGGATACATCGGGCTCGTCACCACTTTTGGATTGTTCTGGGCACTGCTGAACATAGTCAGTTTTCGTGCGTCAACCTGGTCCCTCGCTGTCCTGGCAGGCATGGTCCTGCTGCGGGTCGCCGCTGCATGGGTTATCGGAAGCTCTGTCCTCAACGACCGCCAACTTCCAAGGCAATTGTGGATGCTGCCGCTGCGCGACCTTATTGCCGTGGGCATTTGGGTCATTAGTTTCGGCGGGCACACCGTCGCTTGGCGGGGTGATCGATTCCGACTTAAGAATGGAAGATTAACTCGAATTGAGTACTAGATAAGTTCTGCCTGACTAATGTCCGCTCGACGCCAGCAGCTCAAATCTTCCATCTTTAGACAGGCGATATCGCCGACCGCGCCACAAAATCGTGTTGCCGAAAAAACCCGCAATCCAGAACAGGAAGCCCATCAGGTCTTCGATGGGCAGCAGAAGCCAATTCAGTTTCGCCCGCAAGACCGCCCGAGAAATGGTGTAAGCACTCAGTGTGCGAATCACAACCGTAATAGGGACCACTAGCCACCATGAGGGCGACGCCGCACACACCAGCAACGCCAAAGGAAGCGGCATGGTGAATAACTGGCCGACATAACCCGCCGGACGTGAACGCCGCGTGCTGCGATTCCATCGCAGGCGGTGCAGAATGTTTTCTTCCAGCGTTGCACTCCCAATGTGATGCTCAACAACGCACGAAGACAGAATGACACCTTCTCCAGCTTCGGCAGCAAATTTTCCCAGAACGAAGTCTTCTGCCAGATAGTCCTTGATCCGGTCGAATCCGCCAATCTTCTCCATCGCTTTCCGCCGCGCGACAATCGTCGGACCTACGGCAAAGCGCATCCCCTCCAGCATGCGCGCGACTAACGCCCCTCCCCAAAAATCAGTGTTCATTCCGGTGGCCTCGAGTCTTGACCAGAAACTCGGCCCGGGAATCGCACGATAGGGACACGTTGCGATTCCAACATGCTTATCCTGGAACTCGGCCGCAACTATCCTCAGAAAGTCAGAAGTCACTCGTATGTCGCTGTCGCTCATGACCACGAGGTCGTTCTTCGCTTGCGATAGCATGCTATCCAGACTGAACACTTTGCCGTTCGCATAAGGCGGCTCTCCAGTAATCACCAGCCGTGAAGGGACGCGCGAATATGCTCGCTGAAGTTTAGTAACGACAGGAACCGCGGCATCGTTTTCAGATCGAACCGCGAACAGCAGCTCAAATTCCGGATACTCCTGCTCGAAAAATGTTTGCAGGTTCGATTCGAGATCAAGGTCCAGACCGGAAAGCGGCTTCAGAATGCTGATCGGCTCTGTACGTTGTAGCGCAGCTGGTTTGACCGCGAGGTATCGTTTCGCGGCGATGACCTGCATGAGCGAATAGACGATTGCGCCACAGAGAACAAGAAAAAGAACGATCGCCGGAATCTTACCCGGAGGCGGAGACGATAAAAATGCGAACAGCGCGCACCCTGCGGCTGAAACCATCGAGTAGGCCAGACCGCCTGCCATTATACCTACCGCGGTCTCGTTAACCCGTGGCCGATGCCCCGT
>JASLEQ010000296.1 GCA_030151135.1 Candidatus Sulfotelmatobacter sp.
TTACCCGGGATCTTAGCCGGTTCGCCACCGCACACAAAAGCAAATCACCCACGCCATGCCCGAGGCTGTCATTCACCAGTTTGAAACCATCGAGATCGATGTAGAGCAGCCCGATCCTCCAGGGTTCTCGTTTCGCTCGCTCCAGTTCTTTGCCCAATCGCTCGAGAAGAAAGCGCCGATTGGGAAGACCGGTCAATTCGTCGGTTCTGGCTTGTTCCAAAAGCTGCGATTCAGCTGCCCGGGCAATCTGGTTGCGGCGCTCCAACTCGATCACCATGCGATTGAATCCGGAGGCAAGCTGGGCAATCTCTCGCGCTCCCTCCACGCTTACGCGCGCTTCGAAAGTGCCGTCCCTGGTCACCCGGTTCATCGCTGCGGCAAGTTGAACTACCGGTTTAGAGATGCGGCGCTGAAGGAGAGCGCCGGAACAGGCAGCCATGGACAGAGATAGCAATGCCAGCCCCAATGCGATCACCAGGATGCGGCTGTTGCGATATTTGAGATCCCGCATGTCCGCCGTGACTTCGATCGATCCGACAGACTCAGTGTCGTGGCGGATACTCCGCACCACCTTGCGATACTGCTCCCCTTCGAAGCGGCGATACTCAGCTGTCTCGGACAAGCCGCAGCTCCGGCACTGCGCTGATACTCAGAGAAAATTGCTCCGCGAGCATCGTAGAGGCACGCGGATACCACCGGCGGCTCGCGGCGCAGCGCCTCAAGCACGTCAGCCGCCGCCCGATGATCGCTGAAATCCAGCGCCGCGGTGGAGTTCTGGCCGATCACATCGGCAAGCACAGCCAGACGACTGTCCTGCAAGTCAATCGAACTCCTGGTGTTCACAAAAGTGATGAGCACGGTGAACAGCCCGACAGCCAGGCTACTGGCAAGAACGACCACTACGATGATGTTGGCGCGGAGGCTGGAAAAGCGAGATAGATTCATCGCATTCCTCCAGTCCCGGGCACAATCACCGCCAAGTTCAGCAGCCGGGAACTCATCTCCAGGTTGCGATTTCGTACCGCATTCAGGTTCACTTCGATCTCAATCTGATCGCCCGAGCGCACCAGACTCACCATCCCGCCAGCGCGCGCAAACTGATCGCTCTCCCCCACCGTAAGGATCGACTCGCCTCCGAGATGGTTAAGAAGCGAGCGGATTTTGGCCGGAGAGGACTCCGAAAAATACACGACATTACAATCGCGCAGCTCTGCATCCGAGGGATGGATCACGATGCTGATCTCGCGGCCATCACTCACCTTTTTCTCCAAAATCTGCTTGAGCACAGGTCCCATCGAGCCCTCGTCAACGACGCCAATCACCAAGTGCTTCTTGACTCCGGGCCAGGAAACATACTTAATCAGGTTGAAGACAAACGCCGCCCGTACTGCTCGTTCGTCTTGTTGAGCCTTAGCCGTTTCCAGGGCAAACATGGCGAGCGCGAGACCGGTCCAGAGTGTGAGCCGCAACGCCCTGCTCCCAATGTGTACCGCTTTGTGACTCACGTTGTTCACGGCCCAGGCCACTTCCTTTCGGAACTGTGGCGATAGGTCAAACGAAAACGGAAGGTACGTCCGTCCTGAATCGTCGCCGCAGCGGTAACTTCCGGCCCGGTAGGCGTTCCATAGGTCCGATTCAGGACGTTGTAGCAGCTTGTAGAAAACTGAAATCCATTCGCAAATGTACGTGTGGAGATGGTCGCGTTAGCAAGGAAGGACGAGCCGATGCGCTGGCCCTCGAAATTCGGCTGGGATCCGGTGTAAAGGAACTCCGCTGCCACGTAGCCGGCTCGCTTCAGGGGAACTATTGAGTTGAGCTTCGCCAAATGCGCGGGTGAATTCATCACCGTGGTGGTCCACTGCTTCTGGCGTGTACGCGCAAATGTGTAGCTCGCCCGGCCTTCCCACCCGGGAACGTTCTTGGCGATCACCTCGACTTCCCCGCCACGCCCAATATCTCCGGTTTCGTTGGCAAAGTGGGTATCTCCGGTAAGGGGATCGTCTTGTTCCTTGATCACTTTACTGAGGTTGTTAGAAAATCCGCTGACCGCCAATTCTAGGCCGGGCTTGAAAGCGTGTTCGAGAAGCACCGTTTGCGAGTTGATCTTTTCCGGTCGAAGAGACTTGTTCGTCTCCGTAATGTCGACTTGATCCACGTAAAACTCGTCATAGGGATCGGGCGCCCGGAATGCACCACTGAAGATGTACTTCAACGACGTGCTTGCTGTGGGGAAAAACATTGCCGCCAGCCGCGGACTCAGGCTCGTCCCATACAGGTTGTACCAGTCTTCCCGGGCACCAAGGTTGAGGCTATAATGTTTCGACGGATTCAGCTCGACTTCCCCGAAAACGGCGGCTAGATCAAGCCCCCGATGATCGTCCAGGAATGGCGGCTGCCCGATGTAGTAGTTCCGCTGATTTACGCGGAAGTTATGCTCCCCGGTTGCCCCGACTGCCATTCTGTGCCGCCCGAGTCTCTGTCCGAGCACGAACTCCATGCCCACGCTATCCGCCGCGGCGTCGTTCATCTGCACAACCCGGCCCACTCCCCCGTCCCCCGTATATGGATAACTGCCCGTGAACCGGTATGCGTCGTAGTAGGCGCGCAAATCGAGTTGGGTATTGACCGAG
>JASLEQ010000301.1 GCA_030151135.1 Candidatus Sulfotelmatobacter sp.
CTGGATAAGCCCTCCGAATGTGCTGGAGGCGCCAAATCCCACGTCATCCAACAAGATCCAAACGATATTCGGGGCTCCAGCGGGTGCTTTGGCGGGCTCGGGCCACCACTCTTTGGATTCAGCAAGAGTTCTGCCAACCACGCCCTGATACGGCTGCGCCTCTTGAGCAGGTATTGTAAGTTTTGCGCTCAATCCAAGGATCAAGGACGATGTCAACAACTTCAGTACGCCTTTTTCTTTCACGAGTTCCTCTCCTCAAACGGGATGAAAATAGCTGGAACGAATGCAGTCACAATCTCGCGGAACGAGTTCTGGGTTGGATCGCGGATCATCGCCACGAGGTCGAATAACCTGGTTGAGTTACCGCCGCAGATCCTGCTGCTCCTCTCCGCGAACGCGCCCACTCCATCACTCGAGCCGGCGCGCCGTTGTTTCTCAGCTCATTGGCCATAAAGCGCATGTACGGGTCGACGTGATGGAAGAAGTGCTTGTATCCGGCACACAGATAATTCAGCCCGTACTCGCCAGATGCGGTGTGTGTAAACCGATGCTTGGGGCACTCGCCATTGCAGGCAAAACGCACATCGCAATTCTGGCAATCGGAAGGGAGCGCATCCAATTTAGCTTTCCCGAACCGCGTCTGCTGGGGCTGCGTGATGAGCGAGTCGAGAGCGCGATCCATGATGTTGCCCAGCTTGTTCTCCGGATAAACGAAATGATCGCAGGAGTAGAGGTCTCCGTTATGCTCGACTGCCAGCGCCCGTCCGCACTCTGGAGCAAACACACAAAGCGATTGGGGCAAGCCAGACCATGATTCCAGCGCAACATCGAAGATCTGCACAAAGATGCGACCGACGTCGTGGATTACCCAGGCATCGAAAACCTGCTGTAGGAAACGCCCAAATTGCAGTGGTTCAACGGACCACTCGGAGACCGAAGTTGGCTGGCGTGCGAACGGCTTAAGCAGGACGAGGCCGTTGGCATCAGGCTCATTAGCGACCTGCTCCACAACTGGAATGAATTGCAGAAAGGTACTGCCGATCTGCTTGAGGAAGCGGTACACTTCGTTCGCCCGATATGAGTTCTTGCGGTTAATGACGGTGAGGGTGTTGAACTGTATGCCGTGCTTTTTCAGAATGTCGAGACCGCGCATCACGCGCGCGAAGGTCGGCTGGCCTCCTTTGTCCACGCGATAGGCGTCGTGCAATTCTTCTGGGCCATCGATAGAGAGACCGACGAGAAACTTGTTTCGCGCGAGGAACTCACCCCATTTGTCGTCGAGCAGTGTGCCATTGGTCTGCAGAGAATTCTCAATCTTTTTGCCGCCAGAGTACTTCTTCTGCAGTTCCATCACACGCTCAAAAAACGAAACCCCAAGGAGTGTCGGCTCTCCCCCTTGCCACGCAAACTGGACCGTTTCCAGTGGGTACGCAGAGATGTACTGACGGACGTAGTTCTCCAGCACCTCATCACTCATGCGGAAGTCGCGGCCCTTCTCGGCGTAGAGATTCTCTTTCTCAAGGTAGTAGCAATAGGTGCAATCGAGATTGCAGATAGGGCCGTGCGGCTTGGCCATGATGTGAAATGGCTTCATGCTTGACTGTTCCTGACGGTCGCAATAGGTGTGACAGCACAAGTACACTTACGAGTTCTCTCGTTAGGGCTTTGTCGCTGTTTATTCAGGATTCAGGCGGGTTCGTTGCCTGGCGTGCTTCCGCAAAGCATCACAACTGTCTTAGAGGGTGACAGAGCGACAACAACAGGCGCGAAATGCAAAGCCGTAAGTCATGCGCTTACTCTCAACATGAGTTCTGGCGAACTCGGAGCAGAGTTACTCCGATGTTGCACTGAAGTCGATCATGTGTCAACAACAGGCGTAAAAGATCGCAGGCGCGTCGCACAGTGTGAGACGCTGTTGACAATTCTCAGAACCTATGGCCTCATAACGTTCATGCAAGATCGATTGCACATCAACACCAGCACCTCTCACACCACGTCGGCCTCAGGCCCGGCGCTTGGTTGTTGTTGATTCCTGCGCATTCGATTTCTCAAACGACAATCTGACGAGACATTCGCAGCCGGTACTGCGCACCGCCCGGGCATTGCCTTTCGGCTCGTGCGACTCCATCGCTACGCGGGCGTCCTCAGATTTCCTCATCCCGACAAGGAATTCGCCAGATGCTCTCCACAAGTCATAAGTCGTGTTGTTGCTGAACGTGACCTTTCCCTGAGCGGAAACAGCGGATAGCATCACGCTGTTCATTGAAACGCATTAATACGGCGCACGGGTCTTTGCCCGCTGCGTTCTGGCGTAGGGCTGCGCCCGTTCGCCCTTAGCTAAGCGATCGCCTTGCGTTCGCATTTGGAGGCACGGATGTCTGTTACGAAGAGTTTGAAGTCGATCTACAAACGTCTGATCTGGTCTGGGCTGCATGTGTTGGCGGTGATCGGATTGACGTCATCTTTAGCCATTGCTCAAGTCGAGAAGGGTGTAATTACCGGGGTGGTCAAAGACAGCGGCGGCGCCTTGCTTCAAAGTGCGCGCGTTTCCCTTGAGAACCTTGGCACGAGAATCTCGGTTCAGACCACGACAAACGGGGAGGGTATTTATGTTTCGCCGCCCTTGAATCCGGGTATCTACAACGTAAAGATTACGGCGGACGGATTTGGCGGCTTCGCGCAGCGCGTGCAGCTTGAGGTTGCACAGCGCATGGAAGTGAATGCAGTGCTCAACGTCGGTGCTGCTGCTGTAGAGAGTGTGGAAGTGAATGCGTCAGCAGCCCAGTTTGATACCGAGACCGCAACCATCTCGAATCTGCGCACCGAAGAAGCTGTACATAATCTGCCGCTCAATGGGCGGAATTTTGCCGAGCTACTGGGATTAGGCGCCGGTGTTGTGCCTGGCCAATCGCAACTGGCAGGGAGCATTCCCTACGCGCAGCAGCGCGGGCCGACAGCCTATGCCATCAACGGACAGCGTCTGACTGACAATCGGTTCTTGCTCGACGGTATCGGCGACAACGAGAATCATAACGGTCTAGGTGTAGTGATCTTCCCACCCATTGATGCCGTTGAGGAATTCCGCGAGCAAACGACAGATGCTGATGCGCGTTATGGACGCGCGGCCGGTGGGGTCATCAATCTTGTGTTAAAATCGGGCACGAGCCAGTATCACGGGGAGGTCTTCAATTTTCTGCGTAACTCTTCTCTCGACGCCAAGAATTACTTTGATTCGCGCAAGCCGTCATTCCGCATGAACTCCTTCGGCGCAACCTTCGGTGGCCCCATCTTTCCAGGCAAGAACCCCAAGACGTTCTTCTTTGTGGACTATGCCGGTCAGCGCATAGGCCAGGGCTTGACGAATCTGGATACAGTCCCCGCCTGGGGCCCTGAGGGCGTGGGGGACTTCTCGCTTTACCTACAAAAAGGCATCGTTGTGCACGATCCGGTCACAAAGGTGGCCTTTCCAGGCAACGTAGTCCCAGCCAGCTATCTTGCTAGTGAGCAGTCGCAGGTTGGCCAGAATATTCTTGCTCTTTATTCAAGCAATGGCGTGACGCCGAATGTCGCTGGCGCAACGACAGCGAACAACTTCCGCTATAGTCCGCAACGGATCGACAATGGAAACGCGTTTGACGTGAAGATTGATCACCAGATCAGCGACCATGACAGCGCCTTTCTCCGATACAGCTACGCACATGACAGCATTCTTCAACCCGGCATCCTGCCCACGCCCCTCGTGGGAGCCAATATCTCCGGTCCAGCGGACCAGCCAGCGCACCAGGCAGTGTTGAGCGAGACCCATATCTTCTCTCCGACGCTGCTGAATACCACGCGCTTCGGATGGTCGCGAATCTTTATTACGGCAAAGAACTTCGATAATGGACTTCATCTCCCCACAGAGCTTGGCATCCCGGGGTTGATTGTGGCTGGCGACAACGCCAATACCGATGGCCTGCCGGTGTTGAACATCTCTGGCGCGACCTCGATCGGCGATCCCGGAAACGCCCCAACGCAAATCGGCACCAACAACTATCAGATCAATGACAACCTGACGATCGTTCGGGGGAAGCATTCAATCGACGTCGGCGCAGAACTTGTAAGGCTGCAGTACAACATGTTCCAAACGGCTTCGGAGCATGGTTCGATGTCTTTCACGGGTACATACACCGGACTAGGGCTCGCGGATCTTCTGTTGGGCGCGCCAGCATCGGGGACGCGCCAATACCAGCAAGGTACACGCGGCTTCCGCCAGTTTGATCTCTCTTTCTATGCACAGGACAGCTACAAGGTGAACGATCGTCTCACTCTTGGTCTTGGACTGCGCTATGACAACTTCCTGGGCTGGCCGTGGACCGAAGTTCAAAACCGCATGTACAACTTTATCCCGTCTCTTTCGACAACTCAGGATTTTCAGGTTGGAACAAACGGCATTTCGCGCAGTGGCGTGAACGGCAGTAACGTCAACTTCGCTCCGCGCCTGGGATTCTCTTACAAAGCGCTCTCAAAGACAGTTTTTCATGCTGGGTACGGCCTCTACTATGAAGCCCCGAATGTCACAAACTCGTCGGGCCTGGGGGCCAACTCACCAGCAATCGACTACTGGTCATTTAACAACTCCACATACGGCTCCGCGGGCTTCAACTGGGTTTCGAACGGATTTGTGCACACGACGGCAACCGGTAGTGCTCTGCAGGGAGCTCCGCTTTATGCCGCGGACCCAAATGCAAAGACTCCGTATTCGGAACAGTGGCACGCCAGCGTTCAACAGGAGATCGGGCAGTCGAACCGCATCACCATCGCTTACATCGGCAATGTCGGCGTTCATCTCAACGGGCTTCTCGACATTAACCAAGCCACGCCGGGGACAACTGCAACTTCCATACGCCGGCCATATCCTTACTTCGCACAGATCTGGCAAATGCAAGATAGCCTGATCTCGAATTACAACGGATTGCAGGTAACTGCTGAGCGGCGTTCGAAAAACCTGAATCTGTTGTTTTCCTACACCTACAGCCACTCTCTGGATGAGAATTCGAACAACATCGGAACCATCGTCAATTCGTACAACAAGCATGGCGATTACGGGACTTCCGACAACAATATTCCCAATCGATTTGTAGGCAGCATCAACTATTCGCTTCCCTTCGTCGGTTCCGGTCCCTTCCGGCCGTTGATCAAAGGCTGGCAAGTGAATGGCATTCTCACCTATTCGGATGGCATTCCATTCTCGGTGCTTGCCG
>JASLEQ010000326.1 GCA_030151135.1 Candidatus Sulfotelmatobacter sp.
GAGAGTCCTGAAAAAAGTGCACCAGTGCTTTGTTCTCACGGCCAGAGCCTCCAAGTTATGAGTGAGCTGAAAGAAGTGCAACGACGATTCGGGGAACCTGCGCGCGCCTCGGGATGCTGCACGGAGGACGACTCGGAAGCATCTGCGGACGCAAGCCGTGCGGGGTTTGGTAGTGGAGAGGGAGTCTGCCTCCCATGCAACGGCCCTGGATCCTCGCCTTCTCTTAAGTCAGAATATCCCGCATTTCAGCCCGAGGCGACGGCATTCCCAGCCGGATCAATGGGCCGGGCGCGGCGTCAGAGGCGGCATCAGGCCCTGGGCCCGCAGCCAGAATTCCAGGACATTGGGCCATTGGTCCAGAGCGGGGTCGGACTTGCCCAGGCCGACACCGTGCGGACCGTTGGCAAAAATATGGGCTTCGGCGGGTACACCGGCCTTAACGAGGGCTTCGTAATAGTGCAAACCTTGCTCGACGGGCACGGTCTGGTCATTGAAAGTATGGAACCAGAAGGTGGGCGGGGTGTCTTTGGTGACAAAGAGGTCCGGGGAATACTTGGCGCGCAGATCTTCGCAGCGGTCCATCACGTTGAACAACTTGCAGTAGCTGAGGTGGGATGTGTCGGAGGAAATGGCGCCGATCCAGGGATATCCAAGAACCGCGAAATTGGGCCGGCTGGAGACGCGCTCGATGGGATCGTCGCCATCCGTCTTGCCCTCGACGAATTGCGTGGAGGCCAGGGCGGCCAGGTGCCCTCCGGCAGAAAACCCGATGATGACGATGCGATTGGGATCGATGTGGTAATCGGCTGCCCGGGCGCGCACGGTCTGCACCGCCCGGCGCGCATCCAGCAGGGGAACTGGAAGCAGATAGCCGTTGGAACTCAGCCGGTATTGCAGGATGAATGCCTCAAAACCGCGGGCGGTAAACCAATCGGCGACCTGCCGTCCTTCGAGATTCGCGGCCAGGTGGGCATACGCTCCGCCGGGTAGAACGACCACCGCCGATCCATTCGCATGTCCAGGCTGGGGATCGAAGATCGTCAGCGTTGGAGTGTCTTCGCATGCATTGCCTTTGGCCTGCGGCGCTTCTCCCGGCCAGAGACGTATGGTCCGGACGCCAAGAAAGGCGTTATCCTCGCCGGCCGAAGAGCAGGGCTCTTTCTGTGCGGCGGCCGTTGAAACCAGCAGACAGGCGAATGCGATCGCAAGAAGAAGCTTCACTCGGGAACCTCGATTCTCTGGCGGATTATAGCGGAGAGGCAGTTCATAGTTCACAGTTCGCAGTTCTCAGTTGTCGTCTTCCCCGCCCTGGCTTATCCACTGTGAACTACGAACTATGAACCAAAACAGGCATCAAACATACTGAAGCTATTCACCCTGACTACTGACCACTGACCACTCTCGTTCACTGCAGTGTTAGCATCAGTTCTGAACTGGAATGCAAAACCAAAAACTGAAAATCATTCCGCTGGGCGGCCTGGGCGAGTTCGGAATGAACTGCCTTGCCTTGCGCTGGGACGACGACATTATCGTCATCGACGCCGGACTCATGTTCCCCGAGTCGGAGCTCCTGGGCGTCGACATCGTCGTGCCCGACATTACCTACCTGATTGAAAACAAGCAGCATGTACGGGCAATCGTGCTGACCCACGGGCATGAGGACCACATCGGCGGACTGCCCTGGATCCTGAGCGAGATCAAGGTCCCCGTCTATGCGACGGAATTCACGCTGGCCTATGTCGAAGGCAAGCTGGAAGAACATCATCTCCTCGACGAAACCACGCTGATCGAGATCACACCCAAGGAGAAGTTCTCCATTGGGCCGTTCACGGTCGAGCCGATCCGGGTAACGCATTCCCTGGTGGACTGTGTCGCGCTGGCCATCGACACTCCCGTCGGCGTCGTCATTCACACTGGCGATTTCAAGATCGACCTCTCTCCCCTGGACGACAAGGCCTTCGACCTGCACACCTTCGCTGAGTACGGCAAGCGCGGCGTACTGGCCCTGTTGCAGGATTCCACGAACGTGGAACGCCCCGGTTATACGCCCAGCGAGCGCGCAGTGAGGCCGCGCCTGGATGAAATCTTCTCCAGGGCCAAGAAGAAGCTCTTTTTCTCCTGCTTCTCGTCGTCGATTTACCGCATTCGCATTGCCATGGAACTGGCGCGCGAGCATCACCGCAAGATTGCCATTATCGGCCGTTCCATGGTGGAGAGCACCGAGATCGCGCAGGATCTGGGTTATATCAATGTGCCCTCGGGCCTGGTGATCAATCCGGGGCAGATGCGCGATTACGGGGTGGACCAGTTGTTGATTCTGATCAGCGGCACCCAGGGCGAACCAATGAGTGCGCTGAGCCGCGCGGCTGTGGATAATCATCGCCACGCCCACATCGATGCCGGTGATACGGTGGTGCTGAGCTCGCGCATCATTCCCGGCAACGAGAAGAACATCTTCCGCGTGATCGATCATCTCTACCGGCGCGATGCCAACGTGATTTACGACGACGGAGGGCATGGCCTGATCCACGTCAGCGGCCACGGCAGCCAGGAAGAAATGCGGCTGCTGATCAACCTGGTGCGGCCGAAGTTCTTTGTGCCTGTCCACGGCGATTATCGTTACCTGCGCCGGCACGCGGAAATCGCCATGGAAACGGGCGCCGTGGAGCATGCCATCGTGATCGAAGATGGCGACGTACTAGAACTCGATCGCGACGACGCTCGCAAGGTGGACAAGGTAACCGCGGGGCGCGTACTGATCGATTCCGGATCCAGTATCGACGTGGTCGAAGACCTGGTGATCCGCGATCGCCGCATCCTCAGCGAAGACGGCGTGGTGCTGGCGATTCTGGCCATCAACAAGAAAACTGCCAAGCTGGAACAGCCTCCGGAAGTGGTCATGCGCGGATTCGGCGGCGCCGATGTGACGGAGCAGGCGCGGGAAGTCGTACTCAAAACGCTGGACGGTCTGAGCGGCGAGCAGAAGACCGACTACGGCATGGTCAAGGAGAAGGTGCGCGTCGACTTGAAGCGCATGATCCAGAAGACTACCGGGCGCCGGCCGCTGATTATGCCGGTAATCATGGAGATCTAAGCGCGCGCACCGCATGATTCGCGAATCGGTGATATTCTTTGGCCGCTCAAGCGCGAATCTTCGCAGGGGACCTTCCATGAATCGCCGTAAGTTTGTCGCCGGCTCCGCCGCTCTTCCGTTTGCTGCTAAAGCAGCCCTGGTTCACGGGCAAGTTCACGGGCAATCCGCGGG
>JASLEQ010000374.1 GCA_030151135.1 Candidatus Sulfotelmatobacter sp.
CGGCAAGATAGTATCAAAGACAACCCACAGAACTTTCAAATAATGGGTCAGTTTCGCGACCAGCCTTCTCCGTTTGCTGCGAAGCGCAGTGGGCCCCGCCTTGTTCCTAATCGTTTGCGCTATCAGCATAGACAATAGCCACGCCGCACTGGAGACACAATGTGTAAATTGGCACTTTTCAAATGCGCCTTGATTATTTTGGCCCCCTGTTTTGTGACCTCATCCCAAGCGCAGACTTTTACAAGCTTGCGCAGTTTTCAGGGCACAAATGGTGCGAATCCGTGGGCCGCATTGATCCAGGGGGCGAACGGGAATTATTACGGAATCACATCCTCGGGCGGCATCGGATACAACCCTTCGAGCAGCGTCTACGGAGCGGGCATCGTGTTCGAAATGAGCCCAAACGGCAAGATCGCGGTCATATATAGCTTCTGTTCCCAAATGAACAGTTTGGGAATTTGCCTCGATGGTGCGTCCCCGACGAGCCTCGTGCTCGGCGGAAACGGGAATTTCTACGGCACAACCTATTCGGGGGGAGTCAACGATTACGGGACGGTATTCGAGCTAACGACAGCCGGAAAGCTGACAACGATCTACAATTTTTGCGCGGCTGCCAATTGCATCGACGGTGAGGAGCCCTATGGTTTGATCCAGGGCACAAATGGAAACTACTTCGGGGTAACCTATCGCGGTGGAGCGCACGGCGGAGGGGTCGTGTTCGAGGTCAGCAGTGCGGGGAAACTGACCCTCGTGCATACCTTTGCAGGCAGTGATGGCGCAAATCCCTTCGCGCCTCTGCTGCAGGCCAGCAATGGGAACTTCTATGGAATTGCTTTCAGCGGCGGCACTGGGAAAGGATCCGCCTGTTCCGGATGCGGCACTCTTTTTGAAATCACTCCAACCGGCCAGTTCACCACGTTGTACGATTTCTGTACTTTGTCGAACTGTCTCGACGGTAGTTTGCCCCAGGGATCGCTGATCCAAGCCACTGATGGGAATCTTTATGGAACGACTGCAGAAGGCGGCACCAATGATTCCGGGACCATCTTCAAAATGAACCCGGCGGGGCAATTCAACACGTTGTACAACTTCTGCTCGGTGCGGAATTCGAAATTCCAGTGCGTCGATGGCTACATGCCTTTGGCCGCCTTGGTGCAAGGCAATGACGGTAATTTCTATGGAACAACTGCTCTCGGCGGGGAAAGAGGCTACGGAAATATTTTTCAGTTCACGCCGCAGGGGACCCTCACGTCGCTCTACAACTATTGCCTGAAGGGCTCTTGTCCTGACGGTATGGAACCTGGTTTCCTGATGCAGGCGACGAATGGGATGTTCTACGGCAATACGCAAATTGGCGGCGACATCAATGCGTGCCCGTCCGATCCTTCGGGACCAGGTTGCGGCACTATCGCCAGCTTGAACGTTGGTCTCGGGCCGTTTATTGAAGCGACTCCTAACTTTGGCAAGGTTGGCAATACCACTCACATTCTGGGAAATAATCTGACTGGTACGACCAGCGTTACATTCAACCGCGTTCCTGCGTCGTTCACGGTTGTCAACAACACTTACATCAAGGCTACCGTTCCCAGCGGAGCGACTGCGGGAACCATCCAGGTAGTCACTCCGTATGGCACCCTCTCGAGCAGTGCTGCATTCAATGTGTTGCCCTGATCGCAGACGATTCGATAAAGCGAAAAGCCGCCCGTAAGGGCGGCCCTTGCTATCAGAGGGATCAAATCTTCAGGAAAATTTTTCGCCGGTACATCCAATACAGAATAATCCAGAAAATTAACATTATGCCCACGCCATAGGCGACCGGTAGAAGGGTCACCGGGACTGCGGCCGAGATGACACTGTCCAGATTCGTTTGCAACGTATTCCGTAGAAAATCCTCCATCGTCCAGCTCATTACATAAATGGCAATCGAGTTGGTGCCAATCACCACCAGAGGGAACGCCCACCTCTTTGAGCCCTTCAGTTCGATCAGACCGTAGAAGCCGGCAAGCATCAGGATCACGAGCCCTCCGCTATAAAGCGTGTACGAGGACGTCCAAATGCGCTTGACGATCGGGCAAATCCCCGCCCATTGGAAAACGAGTCCGGCCAGCACCAAGGCAATTCCTGCGACAACCAGCCCCCGAAACTTCTGCTGCTGCGACTTCGTTGTTTTCAGCCACTCCCCCGTAAGCAGTCCCAGAATCATCGTGGCCAGTGTCGGAATGAAGCTCAGCGTCGACCAGCCGCCCTCGTTGTAAACGAAGGGCTGCTCGCGCGGAAAACGGTTCAAAAACCAGACGTCGAACGCCCACGACAGGTTCGAATTCTTATTGAAATGTGAGAGAAAGCCGGTGTAGTTGTGCTCCCAATTCGGAGGAACTCCGACGCGAGCATAATCAAAATTCGGTCCGGGCGTGGGATACAGCGCAAAGGCGCCCCAGAACGCAATCAGAATAATCAGCGTGACCATCACTTGGGTACGTATCCGGGTAAACGCCAGCAGGAACAGGAACACGTACCCGAGCCCAATCTGGGTGAGCGTGTCCTCAAAAGTGAAATACGTCTGGCTATGAGGAATCGATCGAAGCAAGATTCCCAGAACAATCAGCACAAGCGCACGCCACACTGCATGGCCAAGCAATTCCCAGAATCCCTGTCCTTTGGCCTGGCGGCTCGCGATGGAAAACGGCATCGCCGCGCCAACCAGAAACGAGAAGCCGGGCTGGATCAGGTCATGCAACGAACAGCCCTGCCAGTCCACATGCTCGGTGTTGTAAGCGACAAATGCCCAGAATGCACTATGTGGGAAAGATCGCGCGACGAGTGGCAGGCGCGTCACTTCGTTCAGCATCAGGAACATGATTGTGCCGCGAAAGGCATCCAGCGACACCAATCGCCCAATGCTCTCGCCTTTCACCGCCGGCTTGATCGGACCTGACTCGCGCGCACTCTCCACCTGAACGCTCATATTGACTCTCCCGCCGGTATGTGTGTCTCAACTCTGCCGATCCGCCAGAGGCAGTTCTTTATCCCGCGAATCGCTCTGATTCCGTGCGTTTTTTCCAGTGGTCCCGCGTAAAGTCAGGAAATTTTTGTGGAGCGCCATTCGTCGCGACGGAAGTTTGGCTTAGCGGAATCGGTGCGCTCCAGGCCGCTGCATCGTACACGTCGATGTCAGGTGGCAATCCCCGTTTTATGCAATCCATCAGCCGGAAATTCATGATGTAGTCCATCCCGCCGTGCCCGCCCGTTTTCTGTGCCATGTCGGCATTGTTCTTCCAAAGCGGGTGCTCATACTTTTCTTTAAATACATCAATTTTCTGCCACTCTTCGTCTTTTTGACCATCGATGAAAATGCGGGCGGGGTAGTCGGCGAATATCCCTTTCGTCCCCTGGATCATGTTCAACCGGCTATACGGCCTTGGATTCACCACATCGTGTTGCAAAAGAATCGTCCGCCCTTTCAACGTCTTGATGATGCTGGTATTCATGTCGCCACAGATGTATTTCTCAGAGCGCTTCTCGTCTCCCTCTGGGAAATGCTCCTTCACATATGCACCCAGTGACGCCTCGGGAGAGCTGACCGAAACCATATAATCAAACCGGTCGCCGCGATGGATGTCCATGTAATGCGCTACCGGTCCGAGTCCATGGGTGGGATACAAGTTCCCATTACGCTGCATGTGCGGGAAACGCCGCCACAGGCCCTCGCCTTCATCCGCCGTCAATATGCCGCGTAGATCATGCAGGTAAGCACCTTCACCATGGGTGATCTCCCCGAACACTCCATCCCGTACCATCTGCAGAACCATCATTTCGGATGACCCATAGCAGCAGTTCTCCAGAATGACGCAATGCCTGCGCGTCGCCTCCGACGTGTTTACCATGTCCCAGCACTCCTGCAACGTCGTGGCGGCCGGAACTTCCACGGCGGCGTGCTTACCATTTTTCATGGCATCTATTGCCATCGGAACGTGCCAGTTCCATGGGGTGGCAATGTAAACCATGTCCAATTCCAGTTGGTTCAGATTCTTGAAGTCCTGATTGCCTTTATTGAATGCGGCAGGCTGGGGTTGGCCGGCATCCGTCGCCATCTTCTGCGCGTGAGCAACTTTGTCAGGGACGAGATCGCAAATCGCCTTCACTTCGACGCCATCAATCGCGAGCAGGTCGCGCAACAGGCTGGTGCCGCGGCCCCCGACCCCGATAATCCCTAGTCGTACTCGCTCCCGACCTTCGAACGGCACTCCGATCATCGTTGCGCTCGATGTTTTGGCTGTAGCAGCAAAAAAATCGTTGTCGATGACTTCCTTCGCAATGATCAGTCCGGCTCCGCCCATCGCCGTGCGCGTGATGAAATTCCGCCGCGAAATGTTCCCTGATTCCTCACTGTTGCCCATGTGGCGTAACCTCCCCGAGCGATTCTGGTCCTCACGTCCACGAAGCCGAATTTCACAATCCGTAAGCGCGAGCGTAGATGCGGGATATTACACCACGCGTGCTGCCTGCCATTTCAGCAGGCGGAATTCAAACGCAAAGTTTTCTTCGTCATCGCATTTGGTAACAGCCGAAAAATGCCCTATAGTGACGCGCAAGGGGTTCAACATGGTTCCGATCAAACAAACTCTCCACAATGTAAAGGCGTTCGGTGCGGGAATGTGGCGATACTGGCGCCGGGGTGAGCCATCGCCCGAGAGCAACTTCGTTGTGCAGAAACTCTATGCCTACACCGACGGCCGCTCGAATGACATCCTGTTTCGGATGTTGGAATCGAAAAGGGAAGAGCAAAATCCAAGCTTCGAGTGGGACGGGAATTCACTCGAAAGCTCATCCGAAGATTTGCCGAACTCTATCGATCAAACAGTGCTCCGCTTGAAAGAGGATGGCGTGGTGGTCCTACCCCTCCGGTTGAAGAAAGATGCTCTTCAAAG
>JASLEQ010000381.1 GCA_030151135.1 Candidatus Sulfotelmatobacter sp.
TTCGCATGGAGCCAGCAGCGCAAGGAAGAAGCGCAGCGGGCACTCGAATCAGCAATTGAACTGCGCGAGGCAATCAGCGGGATCTTTTATGCCGTGACCAGAAGAAAACCTGTCCCTGCTTCAGCACTCGCGGTCTTGAACCGACATGTGCAGGAAGCGGTGCGGCATTTGAAGTTGATACCGGGGAAACGGCGTTTCGAGTGGAGATTCGACCCGGGGCCCGATGACCTCCACGCGCCGATCTGGCCGATCGCGCGCGATGCTGCCGAGTTGCTGGCGTCGGATCGGCTGGAGTTCGTGCGTGCCTGCGCGTCGAAGAGCTGCGAGTGGCTCTTTCTCGACGAAAGCAAGAATCACCGCCGCCGCTGGTGCGATATGACCAAGTGCGGCAATCGCGCGAAAGCCAAGCGCTTTTATGCGCGGCAAAAGCACGACGACTGAATAATTCCAAACCGGTTCGGGTCTTAAAGATCCAGGGGCTTCGTATCAGCCCCTGGATTCGCCATGCTGTTTCAGGTCACTCAGAAATTACATGGACCATGTTGCCGGTCGAATCGCTGGCGTACACCAGGCGGGTGGCGGGGTTCACGTCAATATAGTTCGCGTTCACATTGACCGTTCCCAGGATGTTGTTGGTCGTCCCGTTGATCGCGGCGACTGTCTGGTTCTCGAGAGTCACAAAGATCAGGTTCGAGAGATAGTCCGCCGCGATGGAATAAGGCGTCGCCGCCACATCGATGTTCGTGATTACCTTCATCGTATTCAGGTCGATCACTCCCACAGTGGTGCCAGCGTTGTTGGTGACATAGGCCCGTCCGGTGAAGGAATTCACCGCCGTATCCTGGTTGATGCTTCCCACCTTGATGAACTGGATGGTTCCGTTGGTGCCGTTGACCACATCGAGCCCGCCGCCGCTAGGCGTTACCAGGATCTGGTTGGTCACGAAGTCGACCGCCAATCCGAGCGCCTCGGTGTTGTGGGTGTACAGATAACTGGTTTGATTCGTATTTCCGTCGATGATCTCGAGCTCAAAGTTCTGGTCGTCGGACACAAAGATTCGGTTTGTTACAGGATTCACTGCGATGCCCTGCGCCCCGATTCCGTTCGGCCCCGCAATCGGCACGGTTGCGACAATCGCATTGCTGTTTCCGTCAAGAACCGTCACTGCGCAATTTTCAGGGTTGAAGGTGCAGCCGGTGACATAAACACGGTCGGTGACGAGATTGACGGCCACAAATTGCGCGCTGCTGGGGATGGAGACAGTGGCGACCACAGAATTGGAGGAGCCATCGATTACATCGAGTTGCGCGGTGCTCAGCGCGACATAGATGCGATTGTTGTGCGGATTTACGGCGATCCCTTGCGGGCTGCCTGAGAGTGGAATGTTGGCGACCACACTCTGCGAGCTGGCGGGAAGCACACAGGCGCAGCCGAGCAATAGCGCGGCGAGACGAGATAGCATACAGGTACATCCTTTCAAAGCTGGAGATGTTGAGATTTGTAATTCAGAGCGGTGAAGTGCGAATTAGACAGCGCATTCGCGCCGAAAGGTTGTATGCCCCGCGGGACGCGCGGTTCAGACGCAGGTCGATGGCTGTTGCAGCGGATAAATTATCGCTCAGCACTCTTTCTCAACTCGCGGCAGACGTCTCGAAGTTTCAGCAACTTGGATTGCGTTTTCTAGTGTCCACTACGATGGTTTCGGCGAGATGGCCTGGGCGCACAATCGTAGGTGCGAACAATCCACCCACCTGGGGTGCGTCCGATCACGAAGAAGTGAAATCCAGCCCAGTAGAAAAGCGCGACCACGATGTTTTCTAACGAGTGTGCGACAATTCTGCGACTCCAGTTCAGATCGAGGGAAACGTGCGACTTCCAGAACTCTTCCTAACCTTCGCAACACTGATCGTGGGCGCGCATGCGCAGAATGTTGTGTACTACACCACGACCAACGCGAACGTGAAGTATCTCTTTGCCACCGCCGAGCCGGTCTTGCATTTGAAGTCGGGAGAGATCCTGGACACCAATACGCTGGACTGCTTCGGGAATGGGCTGAAGAAGCCCGGCGATACTCTCAATATGGCCAAGGGAGACAATCCGCTGGCAGGGCCGTTTTATGTCGATGGGGCGGATCCGGGCGACACGCTCGCCGTGAAGATTCTCGATCTGCAGGTGGATGGCGAATACGGCATTGGCGCATTCTCGCCGGGCTTCGGATCCATCAGTTCCTCGAAGTACACGCCCATGCTGGAGAAGACGCCGTGGCAGGAGAAGGTATGGTTCTATCGCATTGATCACGCGGCGAATACGGCAACGTTCAAGGCGCTGGATTCTGATTTCTCCGTGCCGATTCCGATGCATCCGTTCTTTGGGTGCATTGGAGTGGCGCCGGCCAATGGGGAAGCGCGCAGTTCGATTGTTCCGGCAGAGTTTGGCGGAAACATGGATTCTCCAGAAGCCTCGGTGGGAAACACGGTGTATTTCCCGGTGAATGTAAAAGGCGGATTGCTTTATCTGGGAGACGGGCATGCGGCCATGGGAGATGGGGAAGCTGCGGGAACGGCAATTGAGGTCCCACTGAAGGCACGGGTGCAGGTCAGCGTGATCAAAGGGCGGGCGATTGATTGGCCACAGTTTGAGAACGATCAGGCCATCATGACGGTCGGCGCTTACCGGCCGGCGGACGATGCGGCGCGGATCGCCTTGACCGAGCTGGTGAAGTGGATTCATCGGGATTACGGATTGTCGGAGATGGACGCCTACGAGCTTTTGTCGAAGGTGGGCAGGCTGCATTTCAACGAGATGGTCGATCCCAACTACGTGGTCGTGGCTTCGATTGAGAAGAAGTACTTGCCGCCGAAACGATGAGCCGGGGATAGAACTCTCTTCCTTCCGGGAAGATGAAGCGGCCTTGGGAAGGGCTGCTTTTCCGCTTCCAGCCTTCCAAAAACCGTCATTTCACTGCTGTTCATTGGATAAAGCAAAATTCCGGGGTGGGTACAGCGAAGTCCGCATTATCGGACGAAAGTCCGAAGCGCATGCTTATCCACGCTCGTCCGATATCCAATTCATGAAGATCCAAAAGGTTTGTATGTCTCGCAGTGTGTGTTCGCTCGCGATTGCGGCGATCTGCGCCGGGGCAATTCTGTCATCTGGCCAGGTCCACTCGTCAACTATCGAAACCAAGTCGGCGCAAAGCACGTCGCCTGCCGCTTATGTTTACATTTCACAGGTCGCGAACGGCAAGGGACAAGTTTATGGATTCACCGCATCGTCCAGCGGGGCGCTTTCGCTGATTTCCGGGTCGCCATTCCCTTATGACCTGAGTTACATGGCGGTAAATGCGAACTTGCTGTTCGGGGTTATGGGCGGCACAGAGAGCGACAGCGGACAAGTCATCGAGTCGTTCTCAATCGGATCCACGGGAGCGCTGACATTCGACACCGAGGAAAAGGTTTCGGATTCGGGTGGCGGCATGATCAGCGTGTATGTCGATCGCACGGGCTCCTCGGTGTACGCCGACTACTACAACACCAACAACGACTATCTTGCTTTCAATGTCTATCCCTCGAACGGGACGCTTGATTATGTAGGAACGCTCGACAGTGGACCACCGCAAGGCAGTCCTGTCAGCTTCATCGGGAACGATCAGTTTGCCTATTCTTCCAGCTGCTACCACTACATGCCCGAGATCTATGGCGTGGAGCGGGCGAGTGGAGGATCATTATCGGCCTTGCAGATCACTCCAGAACTTCCGGCGGAAAAGTCGGGTGGATTCTACTGTCCGGGTTTCGCCGCTGCCGATTCGACGAATCATCTGGCCATTGCAATGGAGCCGCTCACGCAGCAGTGGACCACGGATGGGCCCTGGCAGCTGGCCACCTATACCGCAGACAGCGCCGGGAACCTGACCACGGCCAGCACTTACTCCAACATGCCGAGCATCGGAGTCGGCAGTGTTAATGATTACAAAATGTCACCTTCCGGCCAGATTCTGGCCGTCGGTGGAACCAACGGGCTGCAGTTATTCCGGTTTAACGGCGCTAATCCGATCACTACGTTGACCGGAGCTATCACGAGCAGCCCGATCGATCAGCTTTTCTGGGATACGACAAATCACATCTACGCGATCAGCCGAAGCATGAACCGCTTTTATGTGTTCCAGGTAACCGCGAAAGGAGTGGTTCAGTCTCCGGGCTCTCCACACGCCATGGCGGGAATGCAAAACCTGATCGTGCTGCCGAAATAGCACCGAACTTTCAGATTGAACTCTTGCAGGGGAAGGGTGAAAATCTTTCCCCTGCAGCGGTTTTTACGCTAAAGAAGCGACTCTGCGCGCTTGACGATTTCAAGTGCGAGATGGCCCAGCCGGTGCGCTTAGACCGTAATTTTTTAACTAGAGTAAGATCCCGATGTACCTACGGAAAAGTCCCCAGCAACGGGCAAATTCACCCGAACATCTGAATCCTCGTTCGTTCGATTTTCAATTCTCCACCGGAGTTCAAAAAAAGGATTGTATGTTTCGCAGAGTATGTTCGCTCGCGATTGCGGCGATCTGCGCCAGTACAGTGCTGGCATCCGCTCAGGTCAAGTCATCAACAACTGAAGCCAATGGCTCAACGTCCTCACCTGTCGCTTACGTCTATGTCTCAAGCGGCAATGGCAGCAATGGAAGGGTATATGGGGCGGCTGCGGCTTCGAACGGGGCATTGTCGCTACTTCCCGGTACGCCGTATCCCTACAACGTGAATTACATGGCCGTGAACGGAGCCTGGCTGTTCGGAGTGGGAACCCTGGACGCAAGCATCCAATCGTTGTCGATCGCTCCAAATGGCGCGCTAACGATGAAGGACACCTATACGCTTCCAACTGGCGGCGGAGCGATCAGCGTTTACCTCGACCACACGGGGTCGACCTTGTACGCGGATTATTACACTACCAACAATGATTATCTTTCCTTCAGCATTGACCAAGACACCGGACAATTGACGGAAATCGGAGATTTGCCCGGAAGCCCGTCGGACAATAACCCGGTTAGCTTTATCGGCAACAACATTTATGCCTACTCGTCCAGTTGCTATCACTTCACGCCGGAGATCATTGGAGTGGAACGAGCGACGAACGGGACGCTCTCGGGCATCAATAACTTTAATCCCCCATTTCCGGCGGAACAGTCGGGAGGTTTCTATTGCCCATGGCGGGCGGCCGCCGATCCGACCAATCACGTGGCGATCGCCCTGGAGCCGTTGAACTCGAACTGGGGTCAGGACGGCCCGTGGCAGCTGGCAACGTACACAGCGGATAGCTCGGGCAATCTGACGACTAGCAGTACGTACTCGAATATGCCGAGCGTGCTGGTGGGCGCGGTGAACGACTACTGGATGTCGCCGTCAGGAAAATATCTGGCAGTCGGCGGAACGTCTGGCTTTCAGATTTTCAACTTCAACGGAGCAAGCCCGATCACGCAATATACGGGATTGCTGACGACCAGTCCGATCGACCAGATTTTCTGGGATAACTCAAACCATGTGTACGCTCTCAGCCGCAGCGCGGCCAAGCTGTACGTATTTACAGTCACTTCTTCGGGAGTCACACAGGCCCCTGGATCGCCACATGCTGTGCCGACCCCGCTGAACCTGATCGTGCTGCCGAAATAAGCGATCCCCGTATGCGCAAGCTCACTTCGTCCTGAGAATGCGGGGTTCTGCCGGGGGAGAGAACGGGGAGTCTCTCCCCTCCCGCAGATTTCACTCCAAAACCCGCGTCTCCATCTACTCTATGCAGCGAGCTTGAAACGTGCCGGTTCACTGCACCGCCGCAACTAAAGCGTCCCCGTGCAGACGATTACCCCCCCGGTTACCTATGCACCAATATTGATGCAACGTTAATAACCCCGTAACAATCCGCTGCTACAACCGGAGTATGGATCTGCCTGTCTACAACACGCTGATCCTTTCGGACCTGCACCTTGGGGCGGAGACGAGTCATGCTCACGAGGCGACGCTAGTCCTAAAGCATTGCCGCTTTCAGCGGCTCATACTACTGGGCGACATTTTTGCCGACCTCAATTTCGCCCGCCTGAAAAAAGAACACTGGAAATTCCTGGGACTCATCCGCAAGCTCTCCAATCCGAAGCGCGGCGTCGAGGTCGTTTGGGTGGAAGGAAACCATGACCACGGCCTCACCGACATCATGTCGCACCTGGTCGGCGTCCGCGTTTACCAGGCTTATCGTTGGATGTATCGCGGGCTGCGCCATGTGGCGATCCATGGCCATCAGTTCGACGGATTCCAGGTCAACAATGTCCGGATGAGCCGATGGGGCACGTCGCTCTATCTGCAACTGCAGAAGATGGATTTCAAGCGCAAGCCCATCGTTCGCATGATCGATCGGCTCAATACCCGCTGGCTGCGGATGTCGTCGAAAGTGTCCGGCGGCGCCATCGCTTACGCGAAGCGTTACGACGCACAACGCATCTTCTGCGGCCACACACATCAGGCATTAAACGTTGAGCAGGACGGCATCAGCTACTACAACTCTGGCGGATGGGTCGATTCGCGGCTCACTTATTTAACGATCGACGAAACGGGGGTCAAGATCCATGAATACGACAACACTGCATTCGACAAGCACGAATCCGAGCAGCACGAACCGGAAGAGCGAACTTACGATCGTGATACCGGCGAAGAACGAGGCGAAGCTGATCCCGAGGCTGCTGACTTCGCTGACGACTCAGGATTACTCGAAGATGTCGAGTACGAGGGTATTAGTCGCTGACGCGAATTCCACGGATGGCACGCCCGAAATCGTAATGAGCTTTCGCGATCGCCTGAATGTCGGCGTCATCCGCGGAGGCATGCCTTCCGTCGGACGCAATCAGGGAGCGGCGCAAGCCGACAGCGCATACGTCCTGTTCCTCGATGCCGATATTGAACTGGCTGATAATTCACTTATCCGGCGCTGCATGGAGAAGGCGCTCTCGCAGCAGTTGCAGTGCGTGACGACAAATATCATCTGCCGAGAGGGCAGTTGGGTCGACAAACTCTTCTACGCTGCCAACGATTGCTTCCAGTATCTGTCGTACCTGCACCGTCCGTTTGCCACCGGAATGTTTATGCTGTTTGACCGCAAGAGATTCTGGGAGCTTGGCGGATTCCATGAGCAGATTCTGTTCGCCGAGGACTACAAGTTGAGCCAGCAGGTCGACCGCAAACGTTTTGCCGTCGTCCGGGGCGGCGTCTACACCACCAATCGACGCTTCAAGCGCATGGGACACCTCAAGGTCGGATGGCTCTTCCTCAAGACCGCGTTGAACTATTGGAATGAAAAGTATTTCCTACGGGATCATAAGTACTGGGCTAATGAAGCCGACGGTATGCCGCCGGCGTAGCGTATTG
>JASLEQ010000393.1 GCA_030151135.1 Candidatus Sulfotelmatobacter sp.
GCCCCGCGCCACTGGGGCCGTCTGCTTTTGGAACACCGCGAACACCAATCTCGCGGATGGCGTCAGGCAGCCTAGCCGTGGCTATTTTGAGTCTCTGCGCATCCGGGCGATGTACTCACGCAAGCGGTCCATACTGTGCTCGAATGCTTCTCGCGCGGTGTCGATTTTTCGCTCGGTCGGCAACAACAGAACCAGATAACCAAGGAGCAATGTCAGCCCACACAAAAGGATTGTCAGGGTCAAAGGGTGCATTGATATAAATTTAGAAATGCATGCGGTCGAACTAATATTGAGAGATTAGGGGCAATTGCTCAAGCAAACAAGTCCGCACCCCCTGCGTGAACTTGACAAAGTTGCCGGACACGTTGAGGCGCTCTACTCCGCCCAAATCACCTTCGCGCAATTCGGACATTGGAGTACAGGAATTCGTCGGTCGTTCTTCGCATCCAATACTAACGTTCTAAAAGTCGCGGGGACGTGGCAATCGCTGCACCACGTCTTGGGTATCGGCGGCTGCGAGTTTTCCGAGGGGACAACCTGCATGAACCGATCCTGCCAGAGACGGTGAATCGCGACAGCTTGGATGGGCTAATTGAGGGATCGGTGCTATGGTCTCCCTTGGCCCTCACCTATCCCGAGGGCTTTTCTGAATGGTAACTTGCCCGTCCGCACGATCCAGCGCGGACGGGATTTTTTGTGCTCGTAATCGTGATGCGCGCCGTGCGAAACGATAGCTCTCGTCAAACGTAGCTATTCTGGACAGCGGGCCCCACCTCCTAACAGGTTTGCCCACCCGCCGTTGGCGGCCTCGGTTGCGTACCCCGCACGCCGAGGCCGTTCTATATTTAGCCATTCGTGCACATGACCAAGCTGACCGAGCGGCGGGATATAACGCCCTACAAATAGGTTCCCCCGGACGAGGAGAGATAGGCTCGACAACTCTCAGCGAAGCCAATCGTCCTTCCCATCGTCGATCTCGAAGCCCTCAGGCATTCGAGGCATTTCACCATCCTCTCGCACGCTGCAGCGCGAGCACGGCATGCCGGCTGCGCCGCAGCCGCGCTCCGCCCACGGCCGGTCGGGGTGCTCCTCGCACACCCAGCCAATGTCGCGGCAGAGCATGCATTTGATCAATGTCAATTGCCGCCGCAATCGCTGATAGCGCATGCGGTCGCAAAGCCGACAGCATTGAGCAGCCGATGACCGGGCGTTGTGAAGCCCCAAAACCATATACTCAGGGCAGTGCTGACGAAGACGAACAAAACTCGCATGGCTAACTCCGTAGCCGGCAATTCCATTTTTACAAAAACGAGTTTTCTATAGCACAAAAATCGTCCGTCCCACCGCGGCTCGTTATGCAAACAGGTCAGCGCCAGCCTGAGTGAACCTCACGAAGGTTCCGCTCTCGTGCTGCCATAGCCAGCCCCGCTCAATGGCCCGATCAAGCAGGCCCACAGGATTCGCTCAAGCACCTCAAGCGACTTCGATGGATAGCGACGGTTTTCTGTCGAACAGCTCCCTCAATCGTGCGATGGGAACTGCGGGACTAAACAGAAAACCTTGCATTTGGTTGCAGCCAAGCTCACGAAGAGTGGCTCGCTGCGCTTCAGTCTCTACGCCTTCCGCCGTCGTACTCATGCTCCGCGCCAAGGCCATCGCCACGAGGGCGCGAACAATGGGTGTTGATCCATCAGTTTCGCATACGTCACTGACGAAACTGCGATCTATCTTGATCTTGTCGAACGGAAACCGCTGAAGATAGCTCAGCGAAGAATATCCTGTCCCGAAATCGTCCAGTGAAATCCGTACCCCCAGATCACGAAGCTGACGCAGGGTCGTCAGCGCTTCGTCGTCGTCGCGTATCAGCACGGCTTCCGTGATCTCAAGCTCCAGACGATGAGATGAAAGTCCGGAACGGGCAAGTGCGCCGGCTACTTTCAAGGCCAAGGCCTTGGACTTGAACTGCACCGGTGACACGTTCACGGCGACCACGACATGCTCCGGCCAGGTTACCGCATCGCTACAGGCCTTTTCGAGAACCCAATCGCCAAGCTCGATGATCAGGCCGGTTTCTTCTGCCAGAGGTATGAATTCGGCAGGCGACACAAAACCGCGCTTTCCATGATTCCAGCGCAACAGCGCTTCGCATCCCGCTACCGTGTTGGTGGCTAGATCGACCAACGGCTGATAGTAGACATCGAAGGCGCTCGTCGCGATGGCCTGACGCAAGTCCATTTCCAAAGCACGCCGGGCCTGCATGCGCGCGCCCATCTCCGCTGCAAAAAAGCGGAAAGTGCGGCGTCCGCTCACCTTGGCATCGTACATCGCTAGATCAGCATTTCTGACCAGCTGATCAAGGCTGGCTCCATCATCGGGGGCGATCGCTATGCCGATACTTACGTCCGTAGTGACTTCGTGCCCGCAGCATGTGGCGGGAGCTCGAATCGAGCGATAGAGATGTTCGACGAATGTCGTCAAGGCGGCCTGGTCGATGAACGCTGTTTTGACGATCGCAAATTCATCGCCGCCAAGTCGCGCTACCAGATCGCCAGGCTCGACACTTTCCTGCAGACGCAAGGCGATGCATTTGAGTAACTCGTCGCCGACATGATGCCCCAAGGAATCGTTGATGGACTTGAACTCGTCGACGTCGATGTAAAGAATCGCAAATCTAACGGCTTCGGCCGGGCGCTTTGACAATCTGGTTTCGACGTGCTCGCGAAACGACAACCGGTTGGGCAAATCCGTTAAAACGTCGAAATGAGCAAGATGAGCAATTCGTTCTTCCGCCCGGACGCGCTCGGTGACGTCTTCATGGGTCGCCAGCCAACCTCCCTCGGACACCGGCTCGTTCTTAACCTGAATTAGTCGGCCATCCGCCGCTTCGACAATCGTCGTGACGGACCTTGCATGATTGCGCAGGATATCGTCGCAGTAACGCTCGACGTCGCCATGAAAAGACCCGGTCGCGTGTCGGTGGTGAAGCAGTTCGCGAAGGGTGCAGCCAGGTTTGACGACATCTTGAGAGAGCCCATACATCTCGATATATCGCCGGTTGCAGATGATCAGCCGTTCTGATGAATCGAAAAGCAGAAGTCCCTGGCTCATGTGACTTATGGCGGTATCGAGCCGCTGCTTTTCAACAGCAATCTCCCGTTGGGAAAGTCGTCGCTGCCGCATCATCTGGCGAAAGATCAGATAGAGCATTGAGGCGGTCACGACTAGTGACAAGACCGCCATACTGATGAAGAACCGAGTCTGCGCTCGCCATGTCGCGAGCGTTGAATCGACGGTTTTCGTCGCGACAATGACCAGCGGAACGGATCTGAGCATCCGCGAAGCGACAAGGCGCTCTTGATTATCCACCGGACTGCGCAGTTCGCCTGCGAACTGCGGCCTTTCGAAAACGGCCTTTTGTTCGGAGGGCCCCACGTTGAAGTTCTTGCCCATCATTCGCTCGACGTGGGGATAGCGTGCCAACAGAACACCCCCTCTTTCGTGCATCGCGATTGTTGCCCCTGACCCAAGGCCCGCAGAGGCAAAGAAACTCTCCAGCGCTTCCGGCTTGACCGCACGTGTCATCGCACCCAGGAACTCGCCTTTCGGCCCCAGAATTCTGCGTGCAAAAACGATGGAAAAGCCTTCAGTGAAGCGGCTAGGTACGATGTCGATCGTCTGAGAGAGAGAGGCATCATATCTCAAGCTCTGGAAATATGCCCGATCGGAAATTTCGATGTCCGCAACCGGCCAGCTGTGCGATGAATTAATCAGGATACCTTTTGAATCAAAGAGATTTACTCCGGCCAGATCCGTCCATCCCCTTGCCTTCTCCCGCATCATTTCGTGGACCGCGAGAGTTCCCATTTCGCTTCGGAACTCATCGGGTTGCGATATCTGACGGGCCTGCAACTCGTCTGCAATCTCTCTTTGCAGAATGGAAAAATCATCGAGATGCTGATCAAAATGACGCGCCAGCAACAGCACGGAGCTCTCGAGACCCTGTTTGCCAGTCTCGATTGCGCTTTCCCTGAACTTAGAGATCGTCACCTCGGTGCCGATCGCGATCGCCGCCATTAAGACAAGGCCGCACAGTGCGAACCAACGCACCGGCGCATATTCGGCAAAATTGGGCCGCCACGCCGTTGCAAGGCGCCTGCGGGCGTTCATATCCGATAACGTATTCATGTGTCCCCCAACCACCAGGGATAGCGGCGAGGACAGAAAATGCCGTTGATA
>JASLEQ010000403.1 GCA_030151135.1 Candidatus Sulfotelmatobacter sp.
GTCGCATGCCGCCACGCTCTTGATCGAAAGCGCGAAGGAGATCTGCAGCCGATCTGGCGGCTCGAATCGAAACGCCACATAGCGCGCGTATGGCGTTGGACGATGGCAGGGGCCGCGCTAACCGCCGCGATGATTGCGGCATTCGCTTTTTCCAACGGTACTTTGCCCGGCCAGCATCCGGTTCGCGCTGAGGTGCAGGCGGTGGATGGCGCTCTTTATGCGGTCGATGGCGATACCGCGCAATTGATTCCGGCAGGCTACGAAATCCGGAACGGGGACGAAATCCGCACCGCGAAAGGATCGACGGCCGTTGTCCGTCTGCTCGATGGATCGTTAGTAGAGATGGGAGAGCGTGCGGACGTTTCCGTACGCCGTCACTGGAAGGGCACGACTATTAACTTGCAAGGCGGGCAGGTCATTATTCAGGCCGCCAAACAGCGGTCTGGGCATCTGTATGTCGCGACCGACGACGGTCTGGTCTCAGTCAAGGGCACAATCTTTTCTGTGAATCATGGTGTCAAAGGATCGCGAGTCGCTGTTATCGAGGGTGTTGTCCATGTCGATTTCGGAAATGACAATGCGGACTTAACCGCCGGTCAGGAGGCCACCTCGAGTGCTTCTGTGTCGAAGGTGCCGATTCAAAGCGAGATCGCGTGGAGCCGCAACTCCGCAAAATATCTCGCATTGCTGGGCGAGTTCTCTATCCTGCAGAAGGAGTTCGCCGCGATTCCTGGCCCAGGCCTACGCTACTCCTCCGATCTGCTGCCTCTGATTCCTCAGAATACGGTGGTGTATGCAGCTATACCGAATCTCGCCAACACGCTCGGAGAGGCGCAGCGTCTACTCGACGACCGTTTGCAGCAGAACCCGGAGTTGCGCAACTGGTGGCATCAGCAACAAAAAGGCAACGGCCCAAAGTTGGACGACGTCTTGAACGAGGTCAAAACGTTCAGCAGCTACCTGGGTGACGAAGTTTCATTCGCCATTGCCAAGCAGGGTACAAACTACAGCGCGCCCGTGGTTCTCGCGCGGGTTCGGCAACCCGGGCTGGAAGATTTTTTGCAGAAAGAGAGTAAACAACTCAGCGTCAGTCCATCGCAAACCGTGATCCAGATTGTTCACGACCCCTCGAACGCGGTTGCGGCGTCGCAACATTCCTTGCTGGTCTATGTCAGCAACGATCTGATGATTGCTACTCCGGATGCCGGCGAATTGCAACGCTCGGTTCGGAGAGTCCAATCCGGCAGCCAGAGCACACAAGCCACTCCCTTCTATCAGCATCTTGCTCAAGCCTATGAGCAGGGAATCGAATGGCTTTTTTGCGCCGACATGGAACAAATCGTCACGGCCAACGTACAAGCTGATAGCAAGCGGCATGAACTCCCGCCAGGCGTTGGAGACGTCCGCTACTTGACCATGGAATACCGCGATCTCAGTGGCAAACCGGAAAGCCGAGCAGATCTGACGTTTGCGTCGGAGCGCCAGGGAGTGGCATCTTGGCTGGCGGCTCCGGCTTCGATGGGGTCCCTCGAATTTGTGTCCCCCGATGCCAGCATGGTCACTTCGGCGGTCATAAAGAATCCACGTAGTATTCTCGAAGAAGTCTTCAAGATGATTGGCGCCGACGATTCCAACTTTTCAGATCACCTCAGCGAATTCGAATCCAAGACCGGGGTGAACGTACTCAACGATTTAGCCGCTCCTCTGGGTGGCGAGGTCGCGTGGGCCTTCGATGGTGCCATGGTCCCAACGCCGCGCTGGAAACTCATCTTCGAGGTCTACGATCCTAGTACCCTGCAGTCGACCATCGAAAAGCTGGTTGAGAGCTTTAACCGGGAAGCCAGCACTCGCGGACGTTCGCTGCAGCTTACAAAAAGGCAAATCAATTCGCGGACATATTTCACGATTACCAGTCCAAGCAGTCTGAATGCAGAAGTGGATTACACTTTCGTCGATAGTTATCTCGTAGCCGCGCCGGATATCGCGACGATTTCGCGGGCGATCCAGGGGCGCGAAGCTGGTTACACGCTGACGCACTCGTCTACCTTCAAAGCGCTGGTACCCAGTGACGGCTATACGAATTTTTCAGCAATTTTCTATCACAACCTTGGCCCGGTCATCGGCCCGCTAGCGGAGCAAGTGAAGGCCACAGGTGCATTGACCCCTCAGCAACGTCAGTCCATCGACGCGCTGACAGCTAATTCAGCCCCGGGACTAATTTATGCGTACGGCGAGCCCAACAGCATCGTGGTCGCCAGCGACACTGGCTTCATGGG
Organism: Candidatus Sulfotelmatobacter sp.; assembly: GCA_030151135.1. Next base: position 2,277 of record JASLEQ010000403.1, read on the forward strand.
ATTTGACTTGGGTACGCTCCTCACGATGGGACATAATGGTCCGTTCCTGCCCCAGATGTTCCTTGGCGGAGCTCTCAGGCATCCTCCGCAAAATCAATGAGTACGATGGTCCAACCCGGAACGCCAGTCAGCGCAGATGCCAAAGTGCAAGCTGGTGCTCCGCCCTTGGTGGAACTGCGTGAATTATCGGTTCGCTTTGGAAGCCGAGACATTCTTCGAAGTTTGACGGCGTCACTAAAGGGACAAGCCATCGGCCTGCTTGGGCCAAATGGGGCGGGGAAGTCCACCCTGATCAATACCCTCCTCGGCTTCTATAGGCCTTCGGCAGGTTCAGCAAAGATATTTACGCACAACATTGCGACAGAGATGAGGCAGATCCGGGGATTGGTCGGGTACATGCCGGAAAACGATGCGTTCATCTCAAAGATGAGCGCCGTGTCTTTCGTGCAGATGATGGGAGAGCTTTCGGGCCTTCCTTCGGAAATGGCTTTGGAACGGGCGCATGAAGCGCTCTTTTACGTAGGCCTGGCCGAAGCTCGTTATCGTGAACTCGGAACCTATTCTCTCGGTATGAAACAACTGGCCAAACTGGCACAGGCGATTGTGCACGGCCCCAAGCTACTGATCCTCGACGAGCCCACGAATGGCTTAGATCCTTCAGCGCGGCAGCGCATGATCCGCATGATTCGCGAGATTCGCGACACGCGCGAGATGCGCATCATCCTCTGTTCTCATCTGCTGCGTGATGTGGAAGAAACTTGCGACGAGGTGCTCATTCTGAAGCGGGGACAAATCGCACACTATTCCAATTTGGAGGAAGAACGTCGCGATAACAAAAGATTCTTGGAACTTGAAATCTACGGGGCCAACGGCGACTTTACCGTGGCCATTGAAAAGCTTGGATGTGAGTGTGCCGTCACCGCCAATCGAATCAAGATGGTCCTGGCGCAGGGAGTTGAAACTCGGGACATCTTTCGTTTGGCAGCGGAGCAGCAAGTTCGTATCCGCCGCTTGAATTTCCGCAAGGACACGCTGGAAGACATTTTTTTAAAAGCAATGGAGAACTGACGTGCCGAGGCCGAGAGGAT
>JASLEQ010000415.1 GCA_030151135.1 Candidatus Sulfotelmatobacter sp.
CGTTACGGGCGAAACAGGCACCGGCAAAGAACTGATCGCCAGGGCCATTCACAAGCGTTCGCAGCGTGCTTCCCGCGCTTTCGTCAGTGTGAACTGCGCTGCAATCCCCCGCGACCTTATTGCCTCCGAGTTGTTTGGCCACGAAAAAGGAGCGTTCACGGGGGCAACTCAGCGGCGCTTAGGCAGGTTCGAGTCGGCCGATGGCGGGACAATCTTTCTGGACGAAATCGGTGAGCTTCCAGCAGAAATGCAGATCGCACTTTTGCGCGTCTTACAGGAGCGAGAGTTTCAGCGCGTCGGCGGGAATGAATCGATCAAGACCGACGTGCGAGTAGTCGCAGCAACAAATCGTGACCTGCAAGCTGCCATCGCTGACGGCAGGTTTCGCGATGATTTGTTCTATCGACTTAATGTCTTTCCCATCGAGGTCCCTCCTTTGCGGGAACGAAAGGAAGACATTCCATTGCTGGTGGAGTACTTTGTGGATCGATACACCAGTCAGGCTGGAAAGAAGATCACCGGCATCGCGAAAAAGAGTATGGAACTTCTGCAATCCTACAAGTGGCCCGGCAATATTCGGGAATTGCAAAATGTCATCGAGCGGTCCGTGATCATCTCCGATTCCGAAAATCTCTGTATCGACGAGAGTTGGTTTGGAGGACCCGCGGGGACCCCCGATTCGGCGATTCAGCCGTTTGCCGAGAAGCTTGCCTCCCAGGAACGAGAGATGATCGAGTCCGCGCTCGCGGAAAGTAACGGGCGGGTTTCGGGTCCTCGAGGAGCTGCAGCCAAACTCGGCATCCCTCAGTCAACCCTCGATTCCAAAATCAAGGCTCTGAAGATTAATAAACAGCGGTTCCGACGAGCTTAGGAACGCGTAAGTCTCTATTTTTCCCGTGTTCAAGAATACCCCTAGCTAAGTTTTCCTTTCTCCCACAAGACCACATGTGGACGCAAGTCCTGGTTCGTCACGAAATCTCGGAAATTCTCGAAATTCCGTTACAGGAACGAGCGGCTAAGCGCCTTCTCTCTTAGTCACTTATCGATTGGCCTGAGGTTTGCTTCTCCTTAACCGAGAGGCGGAGCAAATGACGCTGCGAATCGACATTTCCGACGAACGTGATCAAGTCGTCTTCACGCTCACCGGTCGGATTCAGGCGGACCAAGTCGCCGAACTGCAGGGACTCGTGAAGTCGGACTCGCCGGGCCACCGTCTCGTACTTGACCTGAAGGAACTGAAGTTGGTGGACCGAGATGCTGTGCGCTTCCTGGCGGGGATCGAGGCGCAAGGTGGCAGGCTCAGGAACTGCTCCGCGTTCGTTCGGGAGTGGATTTCCCGCGAGCGGAGCGGTATGCGGAACACAGAAGTTAAACAAGGTAGCGGAACAGGAGAATAGATATGTGGATTGTCAAACTAGCGCTGAGGCGACCGTACACCTTTATGGTGATGTCCATTTTGATCCTGGTCATGGGCGGGGTCGCCATTTTCCGCACACCAACCGACATTTTTCCGAACATTAATATCCCGGTGGTCAGCATTATCTGGAATTACAACGGCCTGGTACCGAAGGACATGGCGGACCGCATCGTCAGCGTCACCGAGCGGAACATGACGACGATCGTAGACAACATCGAGCACGTCGAGTCGCAATCGCTGTATGGCATCGCCGTTGTTAAGGTATTTCTCCAACCGAACGCGAGTCTCGATCGAGCCATTGCGCAGATCACCGCCAGTTCCCAAACGCAACTTCGACAGTTACCTGCCGGCACGACACCACCTTTGATCATCGCGTATAGCGCATCGAGTGTGCCGGTACTGCAGTTGGCGCTTTCCGGAAACGGCTTATCGGAACAACGGCTCAACGATTACGGGTTGAACTTCATCCGTACGCAGTTGATCACCATTCCGGGTACGGCCGTTCCTTATCCCTATGGCGGCAAGCAACGACAGGTTCAAGTCGATCTGAACCCGGAAGCACTCGAAGCCAAAGGTCTATCTGCTCTGGATGTGGTCAACGCAATTGCGGTTCAGAACCTTATCCTCCCCACCGGTACGTCAAAGATTGGAGGGAAGGAATATAACGTGGACATTCCCAATGCCGCTCCTCAGACGATCGCTGACCTGAATCGTATCCCGATCGAAACCGTCGGCGACACGACCATTTATATGAAGGACGTCGCCTGGGTACGCGATGGCTTTCCGCCGCAAACCAATATCGTACGTGTCAATGGCCAGCGATCCGTGCTGCTCACGATTCAGAAGGCTGGCGACGCCTCAACCCTTGATGTAATTTCCGGGATCAAATCGATCCTGCCGCGGATCGCATCTACAGTACCGTCGCAGTTAAAGATGTCGCCGCTGGCGGACCAATCCATTTTCGTAAAAGGCGCGATCAGTGGCGTGGTTCGCGAAGCATTGATCGCCGCCTGTTTGACCGCGTTCATGATCCTGATGTTCCTCGGGAACTGGCGTAGCACGATCATTATCGCGACGTCGATCCCACTCGCGATTCTGTGTTCGATCATCACGCTCAGTCTGATTGGCCAGACGATCAACATCATGACCCTGGGAGGATTGGCGCTGGCGGTTGGCATCCTCGTGGACGACGCAACGGTTGAGGTTGAAAACATCAATCGCAACCGGGAAACCGAACCCGACAAGAACATGGATGAAGTAGTGCTGGACAGTGCGATGCAAATCGCCACGCCTGCATTCGTATCAACGCTCTCCATTTGTATCGTGTTCGCGCCGATGTTTCTGCTCTCGGGTGTCGCACGTTATCTCTTTCTCCCGCTGGCGGAAGCGGTGGTATTCGCCATGCTGGCGTCGTATCTGCTGTCGCGAACAATCGTCCCGACTATGGCGAAGTATCTCCTACGACATGAGAAATCACACAGCCTGGCGACGAGCCGTAACATTTTCGTTCGCCTTCAGCAGAAGTTCGAAGTGGCTTTCGAACGAATGCGGGAAAGCTATCGCAATCTGCTCGAACAATGTCTCGATCACCGGCGCGCCTTCCTGGTAGCTTTTTTCGTGGCGTGCCTAGGCTCTCTCGTCATTATTGTGCCGTGGCTCGGGCAGGATTTCTTTCCCACTGTCGATGCGGGCAGTTTCAAACTTCATATGCGCGCACCGACCGGAATGCGTATCGAAGACACGGCGTTCCTCGCTGACCAGGTTGAGAGTTCGATCCGGAAACAGATCCCGTCCAGTGAAGTGGCAAGCATCATCGACAACATTGGATTGCCGTACAGCGGCATCAATCTTTCGTACAGCAACTCGGCCCCGATTGGTACCTCGGATGCCGACATTCTCGTAACGCTCTCCGCCAAGCATCACCCTACCGAAGGCTATGTCAGGCAGCTACGGCTAAGCCTGGCCAAACAGTTCCCCGGCGTGATCTTTGCCTTTTTGCCGTCAGACATGGTGAGCCAGATCTTGAACTTCGGACTGCCTGCACCCATTGATATCCAGGTGGTCGGCAACGATCTGGAAGGCAATCGGGCGTGGGCTGATCAGGTGCTGCAGCAGGTCCGGAATGTGCCAGGCACAGTGGACCTTCGAATTCAGCAACCGTTCGATGACCCGTATCTGCATTTAAGGATAGAGCGCACGAAGGCACAGGAACTTGGCTTTTCGGCCCACGACATTGCGCAGAATGTGCTCGTATCCCTCAGCGGCAGCTTTCAGACGGCGCCTACTTTCTGGCTTGACCCGCACAATGGCGTGAGCTATTCGATCGCCACACAAACCCCACAGTATCGAACCGCCAGCATCCAAGACCTCGAGAACACCCCCATTACCGGAACAAACCCCAATTCTCCTCCTTCGCTCATTGCGAGTCTGGTCTCGATGCAGCGGGGAAGCGGAATGGCTGTGGTCTCTCACTACAATGTCGCGCCGGTCATTGATATTTTCGGTGCAGTCGATGGACGCGACCTGGGAGGAGCTTCGCGCGACATTAATAAGATCATCGCTTCAGCGAGCCAGCAACTGCCGCGCGGGTCTCGCGTGGTGATAAGAGGTCAGGTACAGACGATGCGCTCGTCATATGCCGGCCTTCTGGTCGGCCTGCTGTTTGCAATTCTGCTCGACTACCTGCTGATTGTCGTGAATTTCCAGTCATGGCTCGACCCTTTCATCATGATCTCGGCGTTACCGGCGGCGTTGGCCGGAATCGCCTGGTTCCTGTTCATCACGCACACAACTCTCAGCGTGCCAGCGCTAATGGGAACGATCATGTGCATGGGCGTGGCCACCGCGAACAGCATTCTGGTGGTGAGCTTTGCCCGAGAACAAATGAGTGAAGGCAAAGATCCGATTGCAGCAGCAATGGAGGCGGGGTTCACGAGATTTCGACCGGTTCTAATGACGGCCCTTGCAATGATCATTGGCATGGTGCCCATGGCGCTGGGTCTCGGCGATGGCGGAGAACAAAACGCACCGCTCGGACGAGCCGTAATCGGCGGCCTTCTCTTCGCGACGGTTTCTACACTCTTCTTTGTCCCAACGTTTTTCAGCCTTCTGAACGGACGGCGGCAGAAGGCCTCAGTGCCCGAACAACAGGAATAGGTGAACAACATGACAAACTTCGAAATTAAAGAAACAGAGAACAGCGTCGAGATAGTGCCATTGAACTCGAGCCCGGAGAATACTCGGCCATCACAGCGCCGCTGGCTCATGCCCGTGATCTTCGCCTTCGTGGTTTTAGCCGTTCTGTTCTTTGGAATCTGGTCGCG
>JASLEQ010000488.1 GCA_030151135.1 Candidatus Sulfotelmatobacter sp.
CTTGTAACAGGTCTCCATGTCGGTCATGTTGAGGTTGGTGATCATGTTCGAAAGCAGGGTCAGAAGGGAATTTCCAACGGAGTGCCAGAAATAAAGAACGCGATGTGGTCCCGCGCCCACGAAGCGCGATCCGTACACAACGTCGGCTTGCCCGTTCTCGAGAGGTTCCAGCAAACGCTGATAGTCGTTCGGATCGTATTCGAGATCCGCGTCCTGGATGATCAGGTAGTCGCCCGTGGCTTCCTGGATGCCGCGGCGCAGGGCGGCTCCCTTTCCCATATTTTTCGGCTGAAAGAAGACGCGAATTTCTGGCCTTTGCTTTTCAACTTCCGCAAGAATTTGTCGCGATCCGTCGGTCGACCCGTCGTCGACGCAGAGCAGTTCAATGTCTAGCCCAACGGACAAGACACGCTCGATCACGCAGCCCAGCGTCGCCCGCTCGTTATAAACCGGCATCACCACCGACAATTTCATTGTGAAAGGGTAATTTAACAGACTTGCTGGTCACACAAGGGACCGGGGCGATCCGGAAGCCATGTGTTTTTACCGGCAGGACGGAGCCTCGTGCTGGCAGACGATCTTAGTGTGTCTTCTTCCACTGGTTCTGCAGAGCCGTGAGGAAGTCCGGAGTCCCTCCGGAACGCAGAAATTCGTAGTCCTCAATCATCGCGGCCACTCCGATGCGTGCCGAAGGCAGAGGCTCCTCGACGCGTATGACCCGGGCCACAAAGCGTACTCGCACGGCGTCAGTAAGCGTTATATGTGGGGGAAAGGTAAGGGTGACTTCAAGCTTCGCGCCCGGTGAAACATTGTGGTCGAGGTAAAAGAAGACGCCCCGCGCGCTGACATTCTGCGTCTCAGTGAAAAACTCGTTGCTGCCCTCGAGCTTAACGATGGCAGGCAGGCGCATGTCAAAGCGCCGCATCAAGCGCCGTTCTTGAGTATTCGGTTGCATGGCCAGAACCCGTGTCCCCTGAGGACAGCATCCTCGGTGGAAACGGCTGCAACTACGAAAGCATGAAACTGCCGCTCCCAATTTATAGAAATGCTCGCACTTTGCAAGCGCAAACTGTTCCCATCGGAGGAGGTACAGCCTGGGGGAGCGGGAGGAGAGCTGGGGAGAGGGGTAAGTCGCTGAGCAGACTCATAAGCTCTTGTGCAATCCTCCTGCCACATCCGGACAATTCTGGAACGGCAAATTTTCAGCAATTATGCGGATTTTGCGCAGAATTCAGCGTCCACCTCTGGTCGCCTCCGCAGTGATTTGCACCAAAGTATGCAATTCCCCCGTAGCAAGGCCTTCCAGCCAAAGTCCCGCCGCGCCACTTTTGCCAGCGGGGCGGCCATCTTTCCAAAGGTTCGCTCGCATCTGACGAAACTTGGGACCATTCGGGGAGAGCGGCTTGACTTGCCTATCCGGCAGATGTTTAAGTAGTTACTTACTTTTTCCGCCAGTTCCAGTGACCAGCGAGCTGCGGGCGAACCTCGCCCAGGGACGTGCGTCGACCCGTCGCGAAGCATCCCGTGTTGTCTTCTCACCACTGATCTGAGCGAAACAGGTGGAACAAGATTGATCGGACATCGGAGGAACGAGTGAGCGTAGATCGCCGTTGGAGAGCTACATCCGCGGTACGGTTTCGCATCCTTGCGGCCGGGGTGCTATTGCTGGCGGCCGGGTGCGCTTTTCTCGCAGGCGGCTCGCACCACTTCGGGATGTCGCATTCCCCTATTGCTTCCAATCCATCTGCGCCGCTCCCATTGTCTTCGGTATCGTCCGCCGATCTCTCGAACCGAGCCGGTTCGATTCTGGCCGGGCTTCCACTATTTTTCGAACCCAATCAGGGACAGTTCTCCTTCGCCGCCGACGACGCCCGCGCCCGCTTTGTGAACCGCGGTTCCGGCTATACCCTGTTTCTGGGCGCGGAAGGGGCCATTCTTGGCTTCGCGTCTCACGATCCACAGAAGAAAAGGTCCCGGCGCACCTCGGAGACCGCTCCTGCCCGGCTCGATTTCGTGGGCATGAAGCTGGCTGGGGCAAATCCAAATGCCGTCCTCCGGCCGATTGATCCTCTTCCAGGCAAGAGCAACTACTTCATCGGCAATGATGAATCAAAGTGGCGCCACGGCATTCCGCATTTTGCCCGCGTCGGCTACGAGAACGTCTACCCCGGAATCAACCTCGTTTTCTACGGCAAGCAGGGACAACTCGAATACGATTTCCAGGTTTCTCCTGGTGCTGACCCATCGCAGGCGGAACTCGAATTTCAAGGGGCCAGGCGTATCGAGTTAAATGCCGGAGCTTTGACCGTCGCTACGGAGCATGGCAACGTCCGGCTGGAAGTTCCCCGCGTATACCAGGAAATTAATGGCAAGCAGCAGGCTATCGATGCGAAATTTGTGCTGAAAGCAGGGAACCGGGCCGGATTTCTAATTGGGTCCTATGACCGCTCGCGTGAGCTGATCATCGATCCAACCTTGAATTTCGCTACATATTTCGGTGGCAGTGGAGACGAGCATGCCAGTTCCGTCGCGGTCGATGGGAGCTTGAACATCTATCTGACTGGCTCGACGACTTCTCCGGACCTGCCGGTGACAGCTGGCTGTTTATACAAAAACTGCGGCGCGTTAACGGGGGCGCAGAACGTCTATATCGCTAAGCTCACGCCTCCTCTCGGATCAGTCGCCGCCGCGCTTGAGGACGTTACTTACCTTGGTGGGACCGGCACCGAGACCCCCGTTGGAATTGCCGTAGATGGTGGTCTGAATCCGTATGTTGCGGGTACGACCTCGTCCACCGACTTTCCAACCACCAGCACCAACGCATACCAGAAAACGATTTACCCCAACAGCACGGGCACTGCTCACGTGTTTGTGACCAGGCTAACGGACGATTTCACCCAATTGTCCTACTCGTCATATTTGTCGGGAAACGGAACGGACACCGCGAGCGGGATGGCCATCGACGCATCGGGCGACCTTTACGTCACAGGAACCACGACGTCGACGAACACGTCCACCAGTAGCTCGATCCAGTTCCCCGCGAGCAGTACACCGGAGAAAATTGCTTTCCAACAGTCTTCCAATTCCACGATCCAGTTCTTTGTCACCGAGGTGTATACCGCCGGCACGAACTACGGCAGCATTGTGTACTCCACATATTTCGGAGGCGCCAATTTCAATCAGGCTCCTGCCCCAGCTCCGACTGGTCCCACTGCCATTGGGGGCGGAATCGCCGTCGATGCATCCTCGAATATTTACTTCACCGGCACCACCAACTTCACGTACACCGGTGGATGTGGGACCGGCGGCTGCGCCACGGATTTTCCTATCGTGAATGCTTATCAGCCCTGCTTGGACTTGCCGCCGACCGCGGTCGTTTTAAATCCGCAATCTTGCACCGTCTCAAACTCGAATTTCCAGTCCGACGCCTTTGTCGCTAAGCTCAACATCAATTTGACGGGTGCGCAACAACTCGTTTGGTCCACTTACGTGGGCGGCGAAGGGGATGACTCAAGTACCGGCGTTGCCCTCGACTTGGGTGCAGCGAACGTGTACGTCGTGGGTACCACCAATTCGAATATTTTTGTCAGCCCCAGTTTAGTAAGTACCTATGCTTCCTACCAGAAGTGTCTCGATAACCAGCCTTACTCCAACGCGAGCACGGCCGTATCTTGTACCAACCAGCCCTACCCTGGTCCGACAGATGCTTTCGTTGCAAGACTCACGAATCCGACTACGAACGGCACCACGTCCTATGTCGCTCTGAACTACTTCTCGTATCTGGGCGGTGGCGCGAATGAAGGTGGAAGCGCGATCGTGGCCGATGCCAGCTCGGGCGCGGTGATCACTGGTTACACAGAATCGAGTTTTACTGCCAGTGCAAATGGGACATTCCCGCTGTTTCCGAATCCGAGTTCGATCGGTGTCAATCAGTTGACGGGAACACGCGACGCCTTCATCGCACGCCTCAATACCGCTGCGGCAATAGGCCAGTCCACAACGGCATCATGGGCAACCTATTACGGCGGAGCTACCACGAACAGTGGCGCAAGTGCCTCGACGAACGGCACCGGCATCGGACTCGATGTGAATCAAGGCATCTACGTCGTCGGAGACACCAACAGTGGCGGTGCTGGTGGAATCCCCACCGCGAAACCCCTGCAAGCTTCCAACGCCGGCACCACGGGGGATACCTACGACGCTTTTGTCACCCAGTTAGGGACAGCCTTCAGCTTGTCGATCCAGGGACAACTGACGCTCGGAACCAATCAGACCTTCATCAGCGCCGGGAATCCTGCCACTTTCACTTACACCATTACCAATAACGGCCCTGACCTCGCGAATAACGTCACCGTTCTCGCCAATATGACTGCGGTGCAAACGGTGATTCCGCTAACGAACATCAGCGCCAGCATCAGCGCGGGAACATGCGGCGGTGGTGCAACCACCAGCGGAAGCATCAGTTGTGGACCCATCTCGCTGCAATCCGGATCGACTGCCACACTGACCATTACCGCCAGCCCAACGGCCAATAGCAGCGGGAAAGGCGGGGATTTCAACGGCGGCACCATCCAGGTGCTTGCCCCGGGGAACATTGTCGTCGCTCAAACTTCAGTATCGGCACACATGTCAGATTTCGGCATGGAAGTAACTCCGCAAAATCTCACGATTCCCCAAGCTGGCTCACCAGCCCAATTCAACGTCCAGCTCACACCCAGTCCCTTGTATAACGCAGCAATCTCGCTGTCGTGCACCGGACAACCGTCGGGTACAACTTGCGACTTTTCTCCGGGGAGTTCGATTACTTTGCAGGGTTCGAGCGGCGCCACGGCAACCATGACCATTCCCACCGTAGCGCGGCCTGCTACCCCCAGCACCGGCAGTTTGCTCAGGCGCCAGTTTTACGCACTATGGCTGGTCATTCCGGGATTGGCTCTGCTCGGAGCAGGAAGCACTCGCCGCTGCAGAATTGCAGGATTGTTTGTGCTCTTCATCCTTTTGGGTTCAACCTTGTTCCTTCCGTCCTGTAGTCACGGGGTGACGCAGACGCCTCCGGCGGGGACGCAGGCAGGCACGTACACCATCACCGTAACTGCGGCTTCGGGTACGGACTCTAAGAGCCAGACTGTTACGCTGAACGTTCCGTAAAATTTGCTGAAATGAAAAAGCCCACGGATTGCCGTGGCCTGATTTTTTTTAATGCCGATATCTGTTACGCGCCGGCTGACAGCTTGTGATGTCCGCGAGCCTCCGCAATCCCGAACTGACGAATCTTGTACAACAGCGCCTTGTAGCTGATCTGCAAAATCGCCGCAGCCTGCTTGCGGTTCCAGTTGGTTTGCTCGAGGGCCTGCGTGATCGCCACTGCCTCCGCCTCATCCTTGGCTGAACGCGCCAACGACTTCAGTCCACCCGCATCGCCGGATCGCGGTGTGTCATTCAGGTTGCCGCCGTTCCCATCATTTCGCGGGAGAAGCTCAGATACCGCGAGCTTTTCGTCTCCAAGAATCAGGTAACGCTTCAGGAAATTGTTCAACTCGCGCAGGTTCCCCGGCCATGTGTGATTGTGGCAGGCCTGCAGCAGCGCGGGCGACAACGCTAATGGAGGACGTGCATAACGCTCAGCCATCCGCGTCATCGAGTGCTTCAGCAGAATTGGAATTTCTTCCTTGCGGTCGCGGAGTGGCGGCAAGCTCAACGTGAATGCATTCAGGCGGTAGTAAAGGTCCTCGCGCAGTCGCTTGGTCGCCAGGGCTTCCGGAATGTTGATGTTGGTCGCGGCCAGGATGCGGACGTCGACCTTGATCACCGATCGGCTACCGAGTCGCGAGAATTGCTGGTCCTGCAACACGTGCAGCAGCTTGGCTTGGAGGAGCGGCGGCATCTCTCCGATTTCGTCGAGAAGGATCGTGCCCTTATTGCAAAGTTCGAACTTGCCCGGCTTGGCGTGAGTCGCCCCGGTAAATGCCCCAGGCTCGTATCCGAATAATTCGCTTTCCAGAAGATCGCCGGGAACAGCGGCGCAATTTACCTTCAGGAATGTGCGATGCGCGCGCGGAGAGAGCTTGTGAATCAACCGGGCCAGAACCTCTTTGCCCGTTCCGCTTTCGCCCAGCAGTAGCACGGGAATATCGACGTTTGCCACCAGGGCGGCCTGCGAACGGATTTTACGCATCGCCGGACTCGCCGCGATGAAGAAAACATCTTCTGCAAGCTCTTCGACTTCCCCGCCCGCAAAAGTCTGTTTTCCCTGGCCCAGGCTTAGGTCGATCACGGAATCGAGTTCGGCCTTCTGAAACGGCTTCGTCAAATAATCCTGCGCACCAAGCCGCATCGCCTGCACCACTTTGCGCGTATCGCTGACGCAAGAGAGCATCACGACCTTCATGCTGGGCTGCTTCTGGCGCAACTTCTCTAACGTCTCCAGGCCATCGATGCCCGGCATCAGCACATCGAGCAGCACGAGGTCGGGCTGGAGGCCGCCTTCCACCTTCTGCAGCGCCTCTTCCCCTGTTGTCGCGGTCTCTACTTTGTAGTCATCCACTTCCAGCAGCGTCTTGATGTAGCGCAGCATGCCTGGTTCGTCGTCCACCAGCAGGATTTTGGCGGTAGGCTTCATCGATTCTTTCCTTTGCCGGGAACGGCGACAGCGGGTTTAAAAGGAATCAGAAAACAAAATTTACAGCCGACGCCGGGATCGCTTTCCACCCAGATCTTTCCTGCCATGCCATGCACCAGCCGCCGGACAATCGCCAGCCCGAGCCCCATTCCTTCCTGGCTTTCCGCACCGGGGCCACGAAAAAAATCATCGAAAACCTCGAGGTGGAACTCGGCTGGAATCCCGGGCCCAGTATCGGCGACGCTGATCTTGACCGAGTTCGGATGTGACAAATTCTGCCGACGGCGCTCCGATGTGGAGGGCTGCGCTGTCGCGCGCCGTTCCCACATGTAGGGCTCCGCATGCAGCCACACCGTTCCCGATTTTGGCGTGAACTTGTACGCGTTCTCCAGCAGGTTCGAGATGATTCTTTCCAGCTTGGGCGCGTCGAACGGAAAAACCGGAACCTTATCGTTGGCAAGAAAATACAGCGCGATTCCTTTTTCCTGAAAGCGGTTCGACCACAGCCGACAGACACCCGACAGGCATTCGTTCAGGTCGCCCTTCTCGAACTTCATGCGCGGGCCGTCAATTTCAAGCGCACTGTATGTCAGAAAGTCTTGAATAAAATCCTGCAGGCGTTTTCCGCTGTCGCGCATGTCCTGCAGCACCTGGATCTGTCGCTCATTCAGTGGGCCGAGCCTCTGGCTGTGCAGCAGTTCGACGTATCCGTTGAGAATCGAGAGCGGTGTCTTTAAATCGTGCGTTGCAGACGCCAACGCGTTCGTCGTGCGCTGGAAACGTTCCTGCAATTCGTTGTATTGCCGCAGAAGCTCTTCAGGTTGGGCCGAAGCTTCGCCGAGCGGATCGGGCGCCCGTGTCTGAGCCGCCACGCCGGCGTCAGGAACATACGCATTTTTGTGGGCCGAGGTCATGAGGAATTACCACAGAGCAATCACGGGGGGGACACCGCATTGCGAATTCTGTGTCGCGATATCGGTGTGAAAAAATCGTAAGCCCGACCGTTCTTGTTGTCAATCGAAAATGAACTGGAATTACCCAAGTGCCGCAAATTGTTGCAGTTCGGAGCCTGCTGTAGCGACAATGCAAATTTCGCAGGAGCGAACAAATAGCGAATATTCCGCAGGAAATCGCTGGCTATCTCTGGGTTTTCCGGGTCATAGTTGGAGCGTTATCCCCGCATCAACGCGTGAAGTCCGTGTCCTGGCCAACGTTGGCCCGTAATGTGCTACTTACTACCAGCAAAGCCATGTCATCGGAGACATTGCAATGAGGGCTCGAACCACGCCAAAAGACCGCCGCAGATGGTCGCGGCTGCCGTTGGCGATCCCCGTGTTCGTGCGCACACGCGATCAGAACGGCCACGACTCCCTGGAGTTCGCGACCGCCCTCAACGTCAGCGCAGGCGGTATGTTGCTCGCTGTGAGACGCTTCGCCGAGGCTGAGCGGCTGAACCTTGAGATACCCAGCGCCCCACTGCCGTCGTCTGCAGCGCTTCCGGCGGGCGCGCGCACTCTTCTGGCGAAAACCGTCCGTGTCACACCTTCCAACGGCTATTATTTGCTCGGACTGAAGTTTCTCCGTCCGCTGGCGTCAGCCAATAAGCCTGCGCCAAAACGGAAATTTATTTCATCTGTGTGAAAAAAATTGCTCACCGCTCCCCCAG
>JASLEQ010000502.1 GCA_030151135.1 Candidatus Sulfotelmatobacter sp.
AGACCGTGTTGTTCTTGTTGGTATCGGTGTAAGCGTTGTTGCCGTTTCCAAAGTAGCCAGGGTTGTAGTTGTTCAACAGGTAGTAGTGCCCCTTTTCGCAGTTCGGCTTAATCGGCCGGCGCAGGGATTTCAGGTAGCTGATAACCGGAGCGACACCGGGTTGGGAAAGATCCGCGCAGTCCGAGTAAGATCCGCCACCATAGGACGGAGAACCGAACGATCCGCCACCGTAACCATCTTCGGTGTACCAGTTATTCGTTCCCGCCGCGGGATTCGGATTCTCGACCTGGTCGACGATCCCCGCATTCGGCGTGCCTGAGGCGACTTCCTGGTTGTGCGGCGGTTTGGCAGCATGGCCTTTACCGTCGGTAAAGTAGATCATGTCGCCGTGGCCGAGCATGATATGGTTCGCCCCGGTTCCACCTTGGACGGACTGGTGGAAGTTATCGCTCATCGAATAGGTGTCGGCGAGCTGCTTGAAGTACGGTACGTCACCCTGGAGCATGTTGTAGAAGCCCATGGCGGTTGAGCCTTCCCCGGTTGTCACTGCACCGGGTTCGTAGTTGGTATTGAAGTTCGTTGGCTGGGGAAGGCCATTGGTCCCCGCGCCCACCGTCACTTCCACCCAGGGGAACAGCCGCGCGTCGCAACCGGACGGATTTGCCTTGGTAGCGTTCTTGCTGCTGCAATCCAGCTGTTGCCACATCTGGTAGAAGCGGTGTACCGGGCTCGCTGCATACGAGTTGTAGGTGAATTCATTCCCGTTGGTGAGCTGGAACGGTCCAGCCGGAAGATTGTTCACATTGGTTATGCGCGTGTCCGGCGTTTTCGATGTCAGCCCAGTGCCGCCTGAGACGAGGTACTTGTAATAGTCGGAAGGCAGGCCGTTTTCTGACTGCTTGGCGAGAGTCAGGCTGTCGCCGGCTACATAAGAATCCGTGGGACCACCTACGAGAGGAGCAGGAAGTACGTCACCGGGAAAGTTGTGTTTGTTCGGGCTCAAGAGAAAGGCATCAGGAGCGACATCGGAAGCGGCCTTCTGTTTCGCGGTATTGAACTTTGGTCCGGGTGTGCCGTCAGCATTCACAATGCCTTGGGAGAGCAGGTTCCAAACGCTCTCACCGCGACGCGGGATGTAGGTGGCGAAGACGTGGTCAAAGGTGCGATTCTCGCCAATGATCACGATCACGTGTTTGATGGGCGTGCTCGTGTTGGTGCTGGCGGAATCGGGCGCAGGCACCTCTCCGGCAAAAGCGCTGCCGACAACAAACTGCAACATGGCAGCGGAAACTAGAGTAGTGCGCAGGCCTTGAAGCGCCTTAGACGCAATGTGGGTGAGTGACATGCCATCCTCCTGCAAGATAGGGTGAATCCCCCATCCGGAGTGATAGCTGGCCAGCGTTGCGACAGTATTGCTCCTTTGTGAAGTTGCGGAGAATCCTGAAGAGTATCCACAGGAGGAATGTAAAAGTTTGTTGGTGCTCGGGCGAAAAGCTCACTTCTCTGGTTGAGAAACCAAAGAGGCTGCGCTCGCGGTGAATTTCCTGCAAATTTGTGTCAGCGTTGGAAGGCGTTCAGCCGCGCCGGGGTTGACGGTAGAACTTCAATGGTCCCCATCATGCCGCGATCCTCATGTTCCAGCAGGTGACAGTGATAAACGAAGGTCCCGACGATCGCGGGATCGCGAAAATCCATACGCAGACGAACGCTTGGATAAGCGAGCTCGTGGCCGTTGTAGTAGGGAACATTCACCGTGTCACGCAGGAACGTTTCATTCACCGGAGTGCCGTTGTAATCGAGCAGCACGAAGTGGAGTTGGTGAATATGGAAAGCGTGAAGCTCGTTGGAGCGGTTCTCGATGATCCAGTCCTCGACCGTCCCCTGTTGCACCTGGATGTTTGGCGTCGTGGAGCTCGGATCGAAAGCTTGCGGCGTGTGTCCTTCCTCGGTGATGTAGAACTCCGACGCGCTGGCGGGATTGTTTGGATCGTCGAGCTTTTCCGAGAAGTAGAAGCGTCGGACGCGAACCGGAACCACGGCTCCGGGCCACGAAAGCCCAGGAGGCATCGCCGCTGGCGGCGAGGCATCAACATGTGTCCCCGGCTCGGGGGCGTCTGCTTGCGCCTGGATCAATGCTAACGGACGATTTGGATCATTTTCCCCGCCGGCTCCAGTGTCCACCGTGTGCGTGACGAATGCTTCAGTTTCACCGGCCGCGGGTGCGGTAACCATGAACTCCACCCGGCTGCCCGGCGGCACACCGAGATGCGTCTGCCAACTCACCAGGTCAGGCGCGCCACCGAAGAGGTTCAGGGGCGCTCCATCGATCGCGATGACTCCGAGCGGCTGCGGTTTCCGATTGAATAGAACCGAGAGATTCAGGTAAGTGATGGCGGAAGCATTCAGCACCCGCCAGAGTTGTTTCTCTCCGGGCTTCAATCGAAGAATCGCAGGCTCATAATTGGGATACGGAACCGGAACAAAGTTGATGGAAAGATCCTTCGCAGGCTTTCCAAAGCCGGTGCCCGTATTCGCGGTGTCGCCATCGTTATCGCGAAGAAACTTCGGGACGGGCGGTTCGGAAATCGCGGGTGGCGCGTTCGGATGCAGCAGATCCTGGTCGCGAATCACGAATACGCGCTCGGGCAGCCCAGCCACGGCGCGGTTCACGCGCTCAGTACCTTCCACAATCAGAGCGCCGGAAGCACCGCCTAGCAGTTGCAGCCGGCTGAACCCATGAATGTGCGGGTGGTACCAGTAGAGTCCCGGCGGTTGGCTTTCGGGAATACGGAAACGGTAATCGAACGGAGCATCCCCGGGTTGCAGCGAGGTGCGCAGAACCTCGTCCGCGTGGCAGGTGGGCGGGATCGTCAGCCCATGAAAGTGCAGGTTGGTAGAGATCGCACTCATCGCGCCGCTGCTGCAACCCGGAGATGC
>JASLEQ010000516.1 GCA_030151135.1 Candidatus Sulfotelmatobacter sp.
GGTATGTGGAGTCCCTGTCAGCCTATGCTCGCCAGTTCCTGGAACGCATTGAAAAACCCGACGCGGACACCATAGACGGCATCGCTCCGGCAGTCGCAATCAAGCAGAAAAATACAACGCGCAACCCTCGCTCGACCGTAGCCACAGCGACTGAGATCTATGACTACCTGCGCTTGCTTTTCGCGCGAGTAGGACGCACCTACTGCGTGAACTGCGGTCGCGAGGTGAAAAAAGACACGGTCGATGAAGTCGCTGCAGCAATTCTCGCGCTCGCCCCCGAAACCCGCCTGCAGGTCTTCTTCCCGCTGCAGCGGCCGGCCACAACAGCCACGCAGAATGCGGAAAAAGCTCCTCGCTCACCGAAGGTGAAGAAGTCCGCCAAGACCCGGGCGGCGGATGGCGCGCCTGCCTTATCGGACGCGATCAAGACGCGCCTTTTCGACCTTCGGAAGGGCGGATTTAATCGCCTGTATCAGAATGGCCATGTATACGAGTTCTCAACTCCCGAGTCGCTGATCGACATTGACTTCACCGAACCGGTGTTCGTTCTTGTGGATCGACTGACCGTCTCACCAGATGCACGCTCTCGCATCGTCGATGCCATCGAAACGGCGTACCGGGAATCCGGCGAAGTCATCTTTGAGCAACCTGTTGCTGATCAGACTGATGCAGCAGCGGGCGGGAGCGCACGCTCCACACCGAAGCTGCGCTTCGCCCAGCGCTTCGAGTGCAAGTTCTGCAACATCCGGTACGAGGAACCCGAACCGCGCCTTTTCTCGTTCAACAATCCCTACGGGGCCTGCCCCAAATGCCAGGGTTTCGGCAATACGATCGATTTTGATCTCGACCTCGTCATCCCGGACAAGCTGAAAACGCTGGCAGAGGGCGCGATTGAGCCTTGGACCAAGCCAAAATATCGCCCGCTTTTCACCGATCTGAAGCGCTACGCCAAAGCCGCCGGAATCCCGCTCGATATGGCCTGGATCGATCTTGCCGAAGAGCATAAGAATCTTGTCTTGAACGGTGAAGGAAAATTCCTGGGTGTCCGCGGCTTCTTTGCCCATCTCGAGCGTAAGAAATACAAACTGCACGTCCGCGTGTTCCTCAGCCGCTATCGCGGATATTCGACTTGCTCAGATTGCAGCGGAAGCCGTCTTCGGATGGAAGCGCGGCAAGTCAAGCTTCAAGGTAAGAATCTATGCGAAGTCTGCTCGCTGACCGTCGAAGACGCACAGAAGTTTTTTGACCAGGTCCAACTCAGCCAGCAGGAAGCAGAAATCGCAGACAAGGTTCTGGAAGAGATTCGCGAGCGACTGCGCTTCCTGGTGGATGTCGGTCTTGAGTATTTAACGCTGGACCGACTCTCTTCCACGCTTTCCGGCGGCGAAGCACAGCGTATCCAGCTCGCAACTTCCTTGGGATCGCGTCTCGTAGGCACGCTCTATGTCCTCGATGAACCGTCGATCGGACTGCATTCGCGGGATACGCATCGATTAGTAAAGATCCTGCATGACTTGCGCAACCTTGGAAATACGATCCTGGTCGTTGAGCACGACCCGGATATCATGCGCGCCGCCGATCATATCCTCGACCTGGGCCCCGGCGCTGGTGAAAACGGCGGCAAACTCATTGCAGGCGGTACCTATGACGAGATCCTGCGCAATCCCGCATCGCTGACGGGACGCTACCTTTCCGAAGACCTGCGCATTCAACCGCCTGCAACTCGCCGCAAACCTGGCCCGCAACAGATTAAAGTCCGCGGTGTTCGAGCTAATAACATCAAGAATATCGATATCAGCATTCCACTCGGAATGCTTGTGGCCATCACCGGCGTCTCGGGATCCGGGAAATCGACGCTACTACACCAGGTGATCTACAAGGCGTTGGCCCAGGCAAAGCAGCAAGCGGGCAATGGCAACAACTCTGGATTGACGACCTCCGCCACATGGGAAGCGCTCGAGGGCGATCAATTCATCGATGAAGTCGTTCTAGTCGACCAGTCGCCTATCGGCCGCACGCCTCGCTCAAATCCCGTCACCTATATCAAGGCCTTCGACGCTATCCGGGAACTGTTCGCTTCTCTCCCGGAGGCCAAAAAGCGTGGCTTCGGCGCAGGCCATTTCTCGTTCAACATTCCCGGCGGGCGTTGCGAGGTCTGTGAGGGCGATGGCACGGTCACGGTGGAAATGCAATTCCTCGCTGACGTGGAACTGATCTGCGAGGAGTGCAAGGGCACGCGGTATAAACCGACGGTTCTTGAGGTTCGCTATAAAGGGAAGAATATTCATGAGGTACTCAACCTCACCGTGAAAGAGGCACTCAAATTTTTTGCCGAAGTGCCGAAGATCACCGAGAAATTGCGTTCTCTCGAAGAAGTTGGGCTGGGCTATTTGCGCCTTGGTCAGTCGGCAACAACGCTCTCTGGCGGTGAAGCCCAGCGCATGAAGCTGGCGGCGCACTTGCAACCCGCGACCAAAGACAGCGGCCGCGAGAAGCGCCGCCGGTTGCTCTACATTTTTGACGAGCCCACGACCGGCCTGCATTTCGATGACGTGAGCAAGCTTCTGTCGGCATTTCGCCGTTTGATCGACGCTGCGGGCTCGATTGTCGTGATCGAACACAATCTGGAAGTCATCAAGACGGCGGATTGGGTGATCGATCTCGGCCCGGAGGGCGGCAACCGCGGGGGTAAGGTCGTCGGCGTTGGCGCGCCAGAGGTGATCGCAAAACTTCCCGGCTCTTACACGGGGAAATATCTCGCCCAGGTTCTGAACGGCCATGGCAATGGTGATTCCAACGGACGCTCGTAAGCTTCTGCCGGCGCTCTTGTATCTTGCCGCTATGGCTACCCCTTTGGCGGGGAGCGCCCGGCTGACTCCGCAAGCCGAGGCCTCGCAGCAGCAGGACGACTCCTCTTCGAAGAGATCCGGCCATAAGACCGTCAGGCACACAACCGTGGAAGAGGAAACAGCGCCTTCTCCCGACCTCGCGAAAGCCGAAGATCTGATCCAAAAGAATGACTTGAAGCAAGCAGAGCCGCTTCTGCGCAAGGTCGCGGAGCAGGATCCCTCAAATTATGTTGCCTGGTTTGAACTCGGATTCACTGAGAATGCTCTCGGCAAGGTCGATGACTCAATCGCTGCCTACCGCAAGTCTGTTGAATCCAAACCAGACGTCTTCGAATCGAATCTCAACCTGGGATTGCAACTCGCTAAAGCCGGGCAGCCTGACGCCGAGAAGTATTTACGCGCTGCTACACAACTCAAGCCCACCAGCCATGTAGCGGAAGGACGCGCTCGCGCTTATCTTTCCCTTGCTCATCTGATCGAAGGATCAAAGCCTGACGATGCGCTAGCCGCTTATCATCAGGCGAGTGCGCTGCAACCCAAGGATCCCGAACCCCATATTGCGGCCGGGCTTTTGCTCGAGAAGCAGAACAAGTTCGCAGATGCCGAACTGGAATACAGGGCGGCCGAATCGCTGGATCCCACCTCCATCGACGCAGCGATAGGCCTGGCCAATGTCTATATGCGCGGCCGTCGTTTCCCCGAAGCTGCTGCCGAATTGCGGAAGGTGGTTGGCGCGCACCCCGATCAGGCTGCCCTGCATGTGCAACTCGGACGAGTACTCGCGGCAGAAGAGAAAAACGATGAGGCCATCTCTGAACTTGAAACGGCCGCGAAGCTCGTGCCCGGAGATTTTTCCGTCGAACGCGATCTCGCTGACCTCTACACTACAACCGGTAAGAACGCGGACGCGGAAAAGATCTTAAGAGCGCTCATGGCGGGCCATCCCGATGACGCGGAGCTCCATCGCGGGCTCGGTGAGGCGCTACTGCGCCAAAAGAAGTATCCCGAGGCTCAGCAGGAATTCCTGTCTTCTGTGAAGCTGAAACCCGATCTCGCTGCCGCTTATGGTGATCTGGCCTTTGCCGCCAACGAAAATCATGACTACATCCTGGCGATCAAGGCGCTCGATACTCGGGTCAAGTATCTTCCTGAAATCCCAATTACCTATTTTCTGCGGGCTTCCGCCTACGACCACCTTCAGGATGTCAAGAAGGCCTCGGCGAATTATCATCTCTTCCTTGAGGCGGCCAATGGAAAGTATCCTGAACAGGAATGGCAGGCAAAGCACCGGCTCATCGCGCTCGAGCCAAAGCGCTAGGCCGCTTGTAATATCTGTTTTGACGCAGCGCTCGGGGACGATATGAAGTCTGGTTTGGGGGCGGGTCAGGTTTCTTGTCTCAAGGAAACAGGGCGAGCGTCTGCGCTCTGTCATCCTAACAATGGTTTCACGCATCGTACCTACGGGATCAGCCGCAAGCGCATGCGAACAATCTCAGGTGGACTCCTGCTGCCGTTTCTTGTGGCCGTCTTTGCAACGGCCATGCCTCGCAACGACCTTACCGTAGACCAATTGAAGGCTAAAGTGCCTTCCGCCAGCGTCCCCGATAAGGTCCACCTCTG
>JASLEQ010000522.1 GCA_030151135.1 Candidatus Sulfotelmatobacter sp.
GAGGAGCACCGGCCAGAAGCGGGATGAACACTATCAGGTTAGTTCGTTATGCCGAATCCCACGTTTCCTGTAGGTCGAAGCGTAAAACATACTAGGCTCAATGCGGCATAACTGGCAAGTCTGGCTAACACCGACATGTTGGTGAGGTAGAGTTGCAAGTCGCCAAGTATCGAACAATCAATACTACGAAGAATTTAGCCGGGATCGCACCTATAAGCGAACTCAGCACGTTAATCACAGACTAACTTTCGTTGGAAGAGTCCCCCTTCCTATCCAGCAGCCTCTCCATCTCATCCATCACGCGGTTCATTTTCTTTACCGTGAGCTCCAGCGGTTCGTCGGTGGTCATATCCACACCCGCATCTTTGAGTAAGTCGATCGGATATTTCGATCTGCCCGCGGATAGGAACTTGAGATAGCGGTCGGTGACTCCCGGCTCGCCCGCCAGCACCTTTTCTGACAACGCCGACGACGCGGTGAACGACGTCGCGTACTGGTAGACATAAAACGCGTTATAGAAGTGAGGAATCATGGCCCACTCGTTGGCGATGTAGTCGTCGACGATGCAGACGCCCTGATCGTGTCCGTAGTAGCGCTTTACGATTTCGTCGTAGAGCGCCGAGAGCGCGTCGCCGGTGAGAGGCTGACCTTTCTCGACCATCTCGTGCATGCGGAGTTCGTATTCAGCGAACTGCGTCTGGCGGAAGACTGTCCCCTTGATGCTCTCAAGATAATTGCCCAGCAGCGACAGGCGGGTCGCGTCGTCTTTGATCTGCTTCAGCATGTAGTCGATGAGCAGGGCCTCGTTGAAGGTGGACGCGACCTCGGCGACGAAGATCGAATACGACGCCAGCGGATAGGGCTGCGTCTTGTTCGAGAAGTAGCTGTGCATGGTGTGGCCGAGTTCGTGGGCCAGCGTGCTCATGTCGTCATACTTCCCGTTGTAGTTCATCAGGATGTACGGATGAACGTCGTACGCGCCGCCATTCGAATAGGCTCCAGCATGCTTGCCTTCGTTCGGATACATATCGATCCAGCGCTGGGTGAAGCACTGGTTCGTCACTTTGGCGTATTCGTTGCCGAGCGGAGCGAGCGCGGTGAGGATGTTGCGTTCGGCGGCTTCGACTGTGTACTTCAAATCGACCGACGAAACGAGCGGCGCGTAGAGATCGTAATAATGAAGCTCAGAAACGCCGAGCATCCGCTTGCGAAGTTTGAGATAGCGATGGAAGGCAGACAGATTGCGCCCAACACCCTCGATCAGGCCCGAATAGACTGACTCCGGAATATTGAAAGGATCAAGACTGGCTTGGAGCGAAGATTTGTAACTACGGGCTTGCGAGTAGAAGGCCGCCGTCTGCACGTTGGAGTTCATCAGCGATCCGAACGTGGCGCGATACTTACCCAGAGAACTAAAGAAAGCGTCCATCACCTTCTGGCGATCTTCGCGGACGGGTGACGCGCGGTGCAGCGCGAGCGTGGCCTTGTCGAGCTTCGCTGTCTTGCCGTTACTCAAAGTGACGACCGGAAACGGGAAATCGGCGTCGGCGAAAATGCCGAAGACGCTCGACGGGCCGCTCGCCATCACTGTCGCAGCCGCCAGGAGCTTTTCTTCCGCGTTGCTTAGCGTGTGAGCCCGGCGGCGCGACAGGTCTTCTAAATATGGGCGGAAGACTTGTAGCCGCGGCTCTTCCTTCAGAAATCGCTCGACCGTCGCCGCATCCATCTTCAAGATTTCTGGTTCGACATACGCCGATTCCGTCCCGAGTACGGAAGCAAGCTGGATCATCTCCTGTTGCATCGCCTGGTAGGCGCTCACGCGCGTGTCTTCGTCGGACTTCATGGCCGCATAGACGTAAAGACGTGACAGTTCCTTATCGAAGTCGCTCTGCAAGTGAAGCGCGTCGGCCAGACACGACGGAGAAGACGACAGCTTCCCCTGAAATTCGCGCAACTTGGGCAGTGCAGACGCCAGCTTATCTTTTGCCACCCGCCAAACGTCATCCGACACATAGACGGCGGTCAGGTCCCATTTATGCTCCTGAGCAATCTTGCTGCGGTCGCGCTCCTCAGTTTGCGGGGGGAGCGTCGTAGTGGCGAATAGTTTTTGCGAGGATGAGCCGCAGGTGGGTGAATCAGAGAACATTGGTGCTCCTTGAGAGTGGCCATTCGAGCGCTTGGCCCAAAGAATCAGGATACATCGTGGGTGCTAGACTGATCGCTGCTTAAGTGTTTTAGGGGAATTTTCCCCAAATTGGTCCCGAAGAGCGCAACAAGTTTATCTTGATGACCGTGCAGAAAGACAAGCTCGGATTGATTGCCGGGAACGGCAAGTTCCCCTTCGTCGTCCTCGATGCCGCGCGCGGGCAGGGATACGAAGTTGTCGTCGCCGCCATTAAAGAAGAAGCCTTTCCCGAGATTGAATCTCATGGCGCAACATCCGTCCATTGGCTGTCACTGGGAGAACTCTCGAAGCTAATCGAGACCTTTCAACGAGAGGGTGTCCATCGTGCTGTGATGGCCGGGCAGGTCAAGCACAAGCAGATTTTTTCCAGCATACGACCGGATTGGAAATTGGCGAAGCTTCTCCTCTCGCTCACGACGCGTAACACCGATTCCCTGCTCGGTGCGGTAGCAAAGGTTCTCGCCGACGAAGGTATCACTCTGGAAAAGTCGACGTGGCTGCTGGAACCGCTGCTCGTCAAGCCTGGACTGCTGACCAAGCGTGCGCCTACGGAGCAGGAGCGTAAGAACGTCGAGTATGGCCGCGGCGTTGCGCGGCAGGTAGCACAACATGACATCGGCCAAACCGTCGTCATCGCTGAAGCGGCGTGCGTTGCGGTCGAGGCCATGGAGGGCACGGACGCAACGATCGAGCGCGCTGGAC
Organism: Candidatus Sulfotelmatobacter sp.; assembly: GCA_030151135.1. The sequence goes on from JASLEQ010000522.1 coordinate 2,888, forward strand.
AAATTATGCGCTCTCTTCACGGCGATGCTTCGACTCTCAGCCGAGACCTGACCGTGGTTAAGATCGCGAAACCAAATCAGGATATGCGCTTCGACGTTCCGGTGATCGGGGTCAAGACAATTGAAGTCATGAGGGCCGCGGGCGCAACTTGCCTGTCCATTGATGCGGAGAAATGTCTACTGCTGGACGGACAGAAAGTGATCCACGCGGCGGACGAGGCGAATATTTCAGTCCTGGCAGAAGGGTGATTTGTGAAACAACAACGAAAAAGCGAAGCGGCAAACATTGCCGACCAACTTCGCCGCGCATTCGACGGAAGCGCCTGGCATGGACCCGCATTGATGGAGCTTCTGGCCGATGTCGATGCGACGATGGCTGGGGCACGGCCAATCGCCCGCGTTCACAGCATCTGGGAACTGGTGCTGCACATCGCAGTCTGGGATCGCTCCGGTCTTATCAGGCTCGACGGTCAGAAATATCAACCCACCGGAGACGCGAATTTCCCACTCGTAACCAAGCCGACCGAGTCGGCGTGGCGCAAAGCCGTGGACGAGACAAGGCGCACCCATGACAAGCTGGTCAAAACAGTATCAGCTTTGCCCGACTCGCGTCTGTGGGAGCGGGTGCCGGGGAAGCGCTATGACTTCTATCATCTGCTGCACGGCATTGCGCAGCATGAGCTTTATCACGCGGGGCAGATCGCGATCCTCAAGAAGGCGTCGCAGTTCGGGACACAGGGCCACAGGGGTTAGAGCCTCCGTCCGCTGGCCGCTGACGCGGCGCTGAAAGCGCCGCTCTTCCACGGTGCCGGATGGACCGGTGCAGGCGCAGATGCTCTTTCTTTTCGTTCCATTTACAATTCTCCCGGCAACTGGCCACTGAGAAAGTCTTCTGGCTGCGCACCATCCAATTTCCGTTGCTGTCGTCGGTGTTGGCGTCTTCGGACGCAATCACGCTCGCATCTACAAAGAGCTTGAACTCCAGGGCGAACCCGTTCGCCTGTTGGGAGTGGTGGATCCCGACACGAACCGAGCCGACGCAGTGGCCCGCGAGTTCGAGTGCAAGGCTTTCGGATCGGTGCAGCAAATGCTGACGACCCATAGCGAAGTGCAAGCCGCCTCCATCGCGGTTCCCACCGTGCATCATCTTGAAGTTTCGCGGGAGCTGATGAACGCAGGCATTGACGTCCTGATCGAAAAGCCGCTCGCCACGTCCCTTGCGGAAGCTGACGAACTGGTCTCGCTCGCCGCGAAGAAGAAGCGCATCGCGCAGGTAGGTCACCTTGAGCGCTTCAATCCCGCCGTTCGTGCCACTTTGCCGATCCTGACGCAACCGATGTTTTTCGAAGTACATCGGCTGAGCGTGTTCACTCCGCGCTCGCTCGACGTCGACGTTGTTCTCGACCTGATGATTCATGATCTCGACATTGTCCTTACACTTGCGAAGTCTCCGGTGAAAGAAGTGCGCGCCGTCGGTCTGCCAGTTCTCTCCGGCAAAGTTGATATTGCGAATGTGCGTCTGGAGTTCGAGTCCGGATGCATCGCAAACTTCACAGCCAGCCGCGTTTCCACCGAACGTGTCCGCAAGCTTCGATTCTTCCAGCCGAAGCAATATGTTTCCGTCGATTACGGAAGGCAGGAAGTGCTGGTGTTTACGGTCGGCTCTGGCGGAGATGCCGTGGCCAATCCCACGGTCAATCCGCAGATCGGAGTGACCAAGCCGCCCGTCGCGAGCGAAGAGCCACTCCATGCGGAACTGAAGTCGTTCTTGCGATCCGTGCGCGAACGTTCCACTCCAGAGGTGCCTCTCGAGGAGGGTCGACGCGCTCTCGCTTTGGCCCTGGAAATTCTGTCGGCCATTCGGGATCATGCCAACAAAGTTGGCTTGACCCGGGCATAGCTGGCAGCCTATTTCGCGAACGTTTCGCGGATCGCCGCAACCCCGGGGCTCACAATACCCGGGCGTGCTGCAAGACCACGTAAGTCTCCGCCTTTACATATGTTTACACACCAATGCCCTGGCGCAAATGGAAAGAGCCAATTCCTCCGAAAGATGCGAGAATAGAACTTAACTAGTGGTACAGCTGCGCGCGCCGCTTGCGGTTACTCCCAAAAGAGCCGGATGCAACGCCGCGAGTGCATTTCGTGTCTAAACGACAGGCGGACAGGCTAGGTAGAGTCACAGGCAGCGCATGCCCATCACACAAATTCCATTTCAGGATCCAATAGCGCCGCCTGAAAAGTCCCAGCCCGAACAACTAGGACTCTACGACTCCGAAGACTGGGAACAGGCCTATCGCGACCTCGACGCTCGTGTTCCCCACCTGCTGATTCAGCTTCAGGATGATCTGGCGCGTTCGCGCAAGCGTGAAGCGGTATGGCTCTCGGTGATCGTCCACCTGGTGTTGCTGATCCTTCTTTGGAACTTCAAGTACATCGAAAAATTGATCCCCATTCACACGGCGGTTTTGGTGCCGGTGAATCCGAATAAAGACAACACCACGTTCCTTGCGTTGCCGCCGGACTTGCAAAAGGCGCCACGTCGGCCGAACACGAATGTCTTGTCCGACAAAGACCGCATTGCGAGTTCGCGTCATCCTGAGCTGGATCCGAAGGAATTACGGAAGATCCTGGCTACGCCGCCGCCGGGAACGCCGGGGCTGCAAGGACCTCGAGCCGCCCAGCCTGCTACCCCGCAGCAACAGATCGTGCCGAATCAAACGCCGACCTCGCAGCAGCCAGGCGGACAGCCGATGCAGCGCCCGCAGTTCGATACGAATCAGACAGCGCAGTTACAGATGCCGGCCCAGCCAAAGAATTCCTTCAGCAAATACGCTCAGGGTATGACTGCGGGGTCAGCGATCCAGCAAGCTGCGCAGGCGGCGGCTGCACGCCGTGGCGCTGGTGGAGGTGGACAGGAGGGCGACTTCGGGCTCGGCACCGGAGCGCACGGCCGACAGCTTGGCGCGCTCGACATCCTGAGCGACACCCAGGGCGTGGACTTTGGCCCTTACATCCAACGCATCGTTCAGGACGTGCGGGAAAACTGGTATCACCTGATTCCCGAATCGGCTGAGATGAAGAAAGGCAAACTAGCCATCGAGTTTGCGATCACGCCGAACGGACAGGTCGCAGACATGCGCCTCGTTGCCTCGTCGGGTGATGTCGCTCTCGACCGTCCGGCGTGGGGCGCGATCACCGGGTCGAATCCATTCCCGCCGCTGCCCTCGCAGTTCACCGGGCCCTATCTCGCCTTGCGCTTCCGGTTCTACTACAACCCCGATAAAGCAGACCTGCAGTAGCTCTCGTCTCGAATCTTTCCGTGCTTGAAGCGAATCGAATCGCTATAGCGAGACCGGGTTTCGTCGGTTTTCGGAAAGAAGACTTGCTTGCAAAAGATGCCTGTGTTGTTCGTCGGCCATGGATCGCCGATGAACGCCATTGAACACAATGCCTTCACTCAGGTGCTAACTGGGCTCGGCCAAACTTTGCCCAGGCCGCGGGCGGTGTGCGTGGTGTCGGCACATTGGACCACCATTGGCGCACGCGTGCTGACGTCAGGGCATCCACGAACCATTCACGATTTTTACGGTTTCCCCAAGGAACTCTACGACGTGGAATATCCCGCACCGGGGGCGCCGACCGAAGCTGAGCAATTGGCCTCCGATCCCGAGATAAGCCGCGATCAGCAATGGGGCCTCGACCATGGCTCATGGAGCGTTCTGCGCCACATGTATCCCAAGGCTGACGTGCCTGCCTTTCAGTTAAGTCTGGACGTCCGGCGCGATATGAATGCGCACCTTGAAATCGGACGCGAAATCAGGAAGCTGCGCGAACGCGGCGTTCTTATCCTGGGCAGCGGAAACATCGTGCACAATTTGCGTCGCATTGATTGGAACGATCCGCATGGCGCATACGACTGGGCGGTGGAATTTGACGCCAAGGTGAAGGAGGCCGTGGAAGCGCATGACGCGGTCGCTTTGGCTCACCCGCAGACTTGGGGAGAAAGTCTGCTCGCATCGGCTCACCCCACCGCAGAACATTATCTGCCCCTGCTCTACTGCGCAGGTTCAACCGACGAGAACGATGCAGTCTCCTATCCTTACGAGGGATTTGATTTTGGAAGCATCTCGATGCGCGCGGTGCTATTTGGATCAGCCCAGCCACGCCACAAACAATAAATCCAGCTCAGTTAATGGCGTGACCTCCGCTTCCGCGATACTTTCGTGTTGCGACCCATGCGCCTGATGTGAATACGTCCGTCAGGCTTGTTTTGACCTGATCATTCAACCTGCTACATTTTGAGCCTGTGTTCTCCACCCTGGAATACAAAGAGCGTCGAAGCATCCGAGAAGCGCGCGTAGCCGGTCTCGAGAAGATTCACATTCGTTTGGGAAACACACGGCTACTGCTGTCCGCCGTGACAGCGATCCTCATGTGGATGTCGTTGCACCAGCATTCACTTTTACCGTGGTGGATCGCGGCTCCCGTCGCCGTATTTGGCGCGATCGCCGTTTGGCATTCTCGAGTTCTTCGATGGCAAGAGCTGGCTCGGCGTGCGGTCGCGTTTTACGATCGAGGCCTGGCCCGCATCGACGATCGCTGGATGGGAAGCGGAGAGTCAGGCCAGCGCTTTGCTGATCCTCATCACGTTTATTCTTCCGACCTTGACCTTTTCGGCAATGCCAGCCTCTTCCAACTCATTTCATCCGCGAGAACGAGGATGGGCGAAGAGACGTTGGCCAGATGGCTTCTTGCCCCATCGAGCCCGGAGGAGATTCGCACACGTCACGAGGTAATCAAAGAACTGCGTTCGGAGCTGGATCTGCGCGAGGATCTTGCAGTGTTGGGCGAAGACGCGCATGTCGGAGTGCACCCGGAGCAACTCATGCAATGGGCGGAATCGCCAAACGAGATGAGTCCGCTGTGGCTGACATGGGTCGCTCCGGTGCTGGCCTTGATGGCCGTGATGAGCGCCGTCGTCTGGGCCGTATGGGGATTCGCAACGCCGTTCATCGCTGTGGTTGTGGTTGAGGCCATATTTACTTACCGCTTGAAGAGGCCTCTTGCGGCGATTTTGCACGGCACCGAGAATGCCTTTCACGATCTTGATCTCCTGTTTGGCGTTCTGGCGCGAATTGAATCACACACGTTCAGCGGCCCGGAACTGAAACGCTTGCAGCACGATCTCCTGTCGAGTGATATGAGCGCTTCGCAGGCAATTACGAAGCTCCGCACGATTGTCGACCTGGTCAATTCCCGGGACAACATCTTAGTCCGCGCCATCGATGCGCCGCTGATGTACTCGATCCAGGTGGCGTTTGCGGCCGAACGCTGGCGAAAGGTGCATGGCAAGGCCGTCAGAAAGTGGGTGGCCATCGTTGGAGAAATCGAGGCATTGATCTCGCTCGCGGCCTACAGCTACGAACATCCCGACGATCCATTTCCCGAAATCGCGGATGGGCTGGCGTCATTCGAAGCAGAAGAGCTGGGACATCCTCTTCTTCCGGCTGCCGGTTGTATTCGAAACGATATAAGCATCGACGGCGAAGTTCGCGTCTTGCTGGTAAGCGGGTCAAACATGTCCGGGAAGAGCACGCTCCTGCGCGCGGTAGGTATTAATACGGTACTCGCGATGGCGGGGGCCCCAGTGCGCTCTCGGCGTCTTCGATTGTCGCCATTGCAGGTAGGCGCCAGCATTCGAGTCAACGACTCACTCCAGGAAGGCAGCTCGCGCTTCTACGCTGAGATTACCCGGCTGCGGCAGATCTTCGACTTAGCCGGAAAAGCTCCATCGTTGCTTTTCTTACTCGATGAACTGCTGCAGGGCACGAATTCCAATGATCGTCGCATCGGAGCGGAAGGAATTTTGCGCGCCCTGATCGAGCGTAGATCGATTGGCCTGATCAGCACCCACGACCTCGCCTTAACGGACATCGGCATGGTCGCGGGCACTGGCCCTCTGCGCAATGTCCACTTTCAGGATGAACTGGCGAACGGCCGAATCACGTTCGATTACAAGCTGCGTGAGGGAGTCGTCACCAAGAGCAACGGACTCGAACTGATGCGGTCCATCGGCCTGGATGTATAGCTCCGCGATAATGCCACTACCAGACTCTGCAGCGATTCTCATTCACCATCGGCTGCCCTGCCTTGCAATGAAATGCTTCCTGGAACTGTGGCATGTTTGAAACCACGCCGTTGGTCCGGTATTTTTCGGGTGAATGCGGATCCACCGTGGCGCGGAGGCGCTTGGTTTCATCTCTGGTCTGCCCGCACCAACTCTGCCCGTACCCGACAAAGAATCGTTGTTCAGGGGTGAGATCGTCGATCGACTCCAAACTTTGACCTTTCGTGTCGGCTTTCCATGCCATGTAGGCGAGTAACACTCCTCCCAGGTCTGCAACATCTTCCCCAAGCGTCAGTTTGCCGTTGATCTTGATGTCATCGATGATCGTGTAGCTCGAGTACTGGTTTGAGATGCAAGCCGCGCGCTGCTCGAATTTCTTGCCGTCTTCCGGAGTCCACCAGTCGCGCAGGTTGCCCTGAGCATCGAACTGCCGCCCTTCATCGTCAAAGCCGTGCGTGAGCTCGTGGCCCACCGTTCCGCCCGTGTCCCCGTAATTCGGGGCCGCGTCAGATTCCGGGTCAAACGCCGGAGGCTGCAATACGCCTGCAGGAAAATTGATGTCGTTCATCTGGGGGTTGTAATACGCGTTGACCGTAGGCGGAGTCATATCCCACTCTCCCCGATCAACCGGCTTGCCGATCTTCCCCAATTCCCGGTTGAATTCGAATTGCCGGGCGCGCTCAACGTTGCCGAGGTTGTCTCCGCGCACGATTTCGAGTTTCGAATAATCGCGCCACTTGTCCGGATACCCGATCTTGTTTGCCATTCCATGCAGCTTCTCCAGCGCCTGCTGCTTCGTCGCCGGGGACATCCAGTCGAGGCCGTTGATGTCCCGTTCCATGGCAGCGCGGATTTCATTGACGATCTTCAGCGCTTCCTGCTTGGCCTGAGGAGGAAAATACTTCTCGACGTAAGCTTGCCCCAACGCTTCGCCTAGATAGTCGTCCACGTATTCGGTGCATCGTTTCCATCGCGGCTTAAGCTCCTGCTGGCCTTGCAGAGTTTTGCCATAGAACGCAAAGTTTTCATTCAGGAACGAAGATGACAGTTGCGACGCATTCGCGTGCACCAGGTGCCAGCGCAAATACGTCTTCCAGTCCGCGAGAGGTTCTTTGCCAATCTCTCCATTCAAGGTTTTGAAGAAGTTAGGCGCGGACACATTCAGCGACGGGAGTGACGGCAACCCTACTTTCGTGAAGTAAACGTTCCACTGAAAATCGGGAGAAATCTTCTGAAGTTCTCCGCTTGTTAGCTTGTGATCGAGCGCTTTTGGATCGCGGCGCTCGACGCGTGTCATCGAACCTTTCGCCAATCCCGTCTCGATGCGCATCACCGCCTTCGCTTCGGCAGCGGCAGTCTCCGGCTTGTCGCCTAGCAACTCGAACATCTTCTGCACGTGCGCCACATAGGCCTTCCGCAACTCCCCCGACTTGGCGTCGGTCTTGAGGTAGTAGTCACGATCCGGCAAACCGAGCCCGCCTTGGTCCGCATTCGCCACAACCTGCGAGGCGTCCCGGTAATCCTGAATCGAGTAGAACGAGAACAGCACATTATCGGTCGACATCGCAGAGGCCACCTCGGCCAATTCAGCCTTCGAACTTATCCTGGCGATGCGATCCAAGTCCCCTTTGAGCGGCGCCGCTCCCTTTGACTCGATGGCTGGCTCGTCCATGCACGACGTGTAGTAATCGCCAATCTTCTGGTTAACGGCAGTGCGGTTCGGATCGGGCGAAGAAGCCGCCTCCAGAATCTCTCGCAACTTCGTCTTGTTCTCATCCTCCATTTTTGAATACAGGTCCCACGACGACTGGTCCGGAGGAATGGGGTTGTTCTTGATCCATCCGCCGCAGGCGTAGGCGAAAAAATCGACACAAGGATCGATCGAACGATCCATCGCGGTGACGTCGAGAGATGGGGTATGCGATGCGGTCGCCTGTTGAGCGCAGGCGGAAACTACCGAGGCAGCAAACAGAAACCCAACCAAGATTGCGCGCACGTGGGACATAAGTCAGACCCTCTTGAAATCGGCTCGATTACGGACCAATGAGTATAATCCCGGCTTTTCGGTCCGACGCCACAAGAACCGAAGAAGAGAAACTTGCCCCCATTCGAGCAGCGCCTGGAGGAAGCCGAAAACATACTTCTCGCCTTGCTGGGGAGTGGCGCAGTCCAGGGATATGCAGCGAAATCGCCGTAGAAAGCTTATCCCTTCTTCAGGCGAATCGATCCGTCCCCAGTTCGGATGGTCAGCAGGTTTCCGCCTCCGTTGAGCTTCCCGCGAATTTCATTCTGGTGCATCGAGCCTTCGGTTGTGACCGGCATGTCCAGATCGATGTGACCATCATTCGTATGCAGGTCAACGTTGGCTGCAAAGTTCTGGGGGACTTCGAGCGACACGCCGCCGTCGCCAGTCTCCAACCGCCAGTTGCCGGCCAGAGCCGACCCGCTTGCCGCCCGCACATCGACATGGCCATCGCCCGTTTTGAGTTCGAGTTCGTCGAATCGCCCGTTTGCCTGGATGTGGCCGTCACCCGTAGAAGCGTGCAACTTGCCGTCCACGCCATCAAGGTTTACTGAGCCATCGCCGGTACGTAGATCCATCTCGCCTTTTAGGCCGGAGACTTCGATCTTGCCATCTCCAGTGTGGAGGTTGACCTCTCCTTCTCGCGGCATCTGGATGATGATTTCCACGCGGTGTCCCGGTCCCCACTCGAAATTGTGGTGCGGATAGCGAACGTCAATTTCCACGCTGTTGCCCGTCTGATGCTCTTCAATGTGGATACCGCCTTCGCCAATCTTGTACCGGGTCGTAATGACCTTGGCCTCAATGGTGTTCTGGTCGCCGGTTATGACGCGGATGCTTGCGTCGGAAGTCTCTACCCGAAGGTTAGGCCGGCCGTTCAGCGAATAGCTCTTGGACCACTCGTCGGCTTTGGCGGGAATACTTGCAAGGCCAAGCAAACCGATAAACAGAACAATGCGGACGGAAGTCGATTTCATAGAATCCTCCGGCGGGCGAGCACACTTAAGCACCGCCTGTTAGACGTAAATACGCAGCATTGGTGAGGTTGGTTCCCGAAAATCAGAGGCATTCAC
>JASLEQ010000558.1 GCA_030151135.1 Candidatus Sulfotelmatobacter sp.
AAATCGTCCTGATTCAATTGCTTCGCGGCTACAAATGGGCGATTTCACCGATGATTCCGCCGTCTTGCCGGTACGTACCAACCTGTTCTGAGTACGCAATGGAAGCCGTCGAACGCTACGGTGCGATTCGCGGGGGTTGGAAGGCCTTGATGCGGCTTTTGCGCTGCCACCCGTTTGTGAAGGGTGGATACGATCCAGTCGTGCGGGAACCGCACACTCGGCCTGGGACGTCGACGGGCTGTCACCACGCAATCTGAGGGAAAGTAAGTACTTTGGCCGAATATCAAAATCCTCAACAACAGGGCCCGGGCGGTGAGGGGCGCATGCTCCTTATCTTCCTGGTGGCGTTCGTCGTCATGATAGGGGCCCAGCCCTTCCTGCGGAAGTATTTCCCGACGCCGCCACCGCCCCCGCAGCAGAAACAAGTCCAGGCCCAGCCGACATCGCCGGCAACCTCTCCATCGGCACCCGCTGAAGGTGGTAAGCACGTTCCTGCCGCAGCCCCCGCCGCCGCAAAGGAGGCCTCCAGCGAAGCTGAAACCGTCATTGAGAGCCCACTGTTCCGCATCACGTTCACCAATCGCGGCGCTCAGGTCAAATCGTGGATTCTGAAGAAATTCGATAACGATACCGAGACGGGGCCTCTCGATCTGGTGAACCAGGCTGCAGCCGCAGACTACGGATATCCACTTTCGCTGTGGACCTACGATGAGGATCTCCGGGGCAAACTCAGTTCGGCCCTATACGTTGTATCGCGGAACGGGAATCAGCTTACCTTCGAGTATTCCGATCCGGATCTGTCGGTCCGCAAGATGTTCAGCTTTGATGACAGCTATGTCGCCAAACTGGAGACTAGTGTCATTTACAAAGGTAGTTATGTCGCTGCGCTACCGGCTTGGCCTTCGGGTTTTGGAGATCAAACAACCCCGGCGTTCTACGCAGCTTCGCTCATCGATTACCAGTACAACAAGAACATCGAGCGGCTTCCAATTAAGAAAATCAGCGGAGGAGCCACCGTTTCTGGTCCCTTCCACTGGGCTGGACCGAACGACCAGTATTTTGCGGCGATCTTTATTCCGGACGATCCTGCAGCCACATCGATGGTGACATTGCGTCACGGGATGGCGATTTCAAAAGACGCCCAGGGGAAGGATTCTGCCGAGAAGATCAATGTTGAGTTGTTGGGCGCCGCTGTTGGTAATCTCCGCGGCCCGACGTCTGAGCGCGTTTTCGTAGGCCCGAAAGAATTAGAAGCTCTTCAAAAGATTCCGGTTCCGGGAGTGTCGGGGGCCGACAACGATCTGAGCGGGTTGGTGGATTTCGGCTGGTGGGGCATTCTCGCAAAGCCTCTATTTATCTGGCTAAAGTGGACCTATCACCACATGGTCGCGAACTGGGGATGGGCGATCGTCTTGCAGACGATCATCATTACGCTTGCCCTTTTACCCCTGCGCATCTCGCAAATGAAGTCGATGCTGAAGATGCAGCGCGTCGCGCCTCAAATCAAGTCGATCCAGGAGAAATATAAGAAATACAGCCTACGCGATCCGCGCAAGGCCGCAATGAATGAAGAGATCAGCGCCCTTTACAAAAAGGAGGGCGTAAATCCAGCCGGTGGCTGTCTGCCGATGCTGATCCAGATGCCATTCCTGTTCGCCTATTACCGCATGCTGGCAACGGCGCTGGATCTGCGGCACGCGCATTGGTTGTGGATCAAAGATCTTTCAGCAGCGGAACCCATGCCTTACATCTTGCCGGTGATCATGATCGTCAGCATGCTCGTTGTTCAGCGGATGACGCCGCAGGCAGGCATGGATCCGGCGCAGCAGAAAATGATGACCCTGATGATGCCACTGATGATGGGCTTCATCTTTTTCAAACTCGCCGCCGGATTGAATTTGTACTATGCCGTCGTTAACGTCATTAGCATCGCGCAGCAAGCCGTGATGAATAGGACGCATTTGGGACGCGAAATGCGTGAAATGATGGCCAAGCGCGCACGAAAGAAAGAAAAATGAGGTGTAAGCCAGTTCTCGGCTGTCAGCAAGAATCGCCGGCGTGGTTGATGAAGCGATTGAAAAGTATGAGCTGAGAGCGCCGCTTCGACGCTGTCTGAGAAGCAAACAGATTCCAAGTTACTACTTTAGTACGCAGAATTCCGAAGCCAAGCCTGACAGCTAAGAGCTGTCGGCTGAAAGCTGAGAGCTGATTTCATGTCCATTCCCGACAAAGTCGCCGCCGCACAAAAGATCAACACGTTTCTGCAGGCCGTGGTGAGCCACGGCGGATTGCGCCTCAAGTACCGGATCGTGGTGGATCCGCCATTGCCCGAGAATCGCGACTGGGAGAAGCCTGAGATCCTGGTTGATTTCTCCGGGCCTGACTCTCCCATGCTGCTGGATCGTGGCGGAGAACTGCTGCGCGCACTGGAACTGCTGGCGCTGGAAATGCTTCGACTGCCTTCGGGCGAGCACGAAAAGGTGTGTTTCGACTGCCAGAACCGGCGCTCGATGCGCATCCAGGAACTTCGCGCCGCCGCCACAGTCGCCGCCGACAAGGTGAGAAAAACAGGCAGTCCGTACGAGTTCAGTCCGATGTCATCCCGAGAGCGCCGTATCGTCCACCTCGCGCTACGGGATGAAGCCGATCTCCGGACTGAAAGTGAAGGGGAAGGCGCGCATCGTCGCCTCGTAGTCTATCCAAAAGACTACAAGGGAGCGGCTGGCAAGGCCGCCCCTCGCACGTTGCCCTAGGGCGACTGTGTAAAACACCTGCCGATCTTTATCGAGAACCGAATGTCTCTGCGGTAGAGAGATATCAATCATCTCCTGAAGTTCTCGGCTCCTGGCGCTCTCGACGTCAATGCCCAGGCACTTCCTCCTGCTTCGCGGGAAATGATACTCGAGGCAATCTCCAAGGCATGCGATGAAGGTTAGCGGCGCTTCCTGCTCTTGGCGTTACCGCTCTTAGGAGTTTCTTTCGGCGGTTCCGGACTCGACGGCGCCGTCAGGGATTGTATTTCTGATGGGGAGTCCGCCAATTTGCGGATGACTTCTGTCGGTACGGCCGCCAGAAGTACGGCGCGGTTGTCGATCTGACGAACCCTGAGGCTGTCAAAAAATGCTCGTAGATCAGCGTCTGTTCCGGTCGATCCCACGGAAGCCTCGGCGCTGTGAAACATTGCCAGAAAGGCATTTATTTTTTCGGAGATACTCTGAGCATCTTCATCGTTAAGGGCGAATGCTTCTGCTCGCAGGTGGA
>JASLEQ010000564.1 GCA_030151135.1 Candidatus Sulfotelmatobacter sp.
CCCTTTCGATGAGCTCGATCTACAGAAGACCATCGATGTAAATACCGGTCACGGATTTCGCTTCGTCCTGCGCAACGAGCCCTTCGAACAATACGTGCTCGATCATCCCGACGGCGCGCCTGAACCACTCTCCCCGGCGCATTAACGCGAGAGCCGACGCGCTACGAATCGCGCGTTAGCCTGCGTATCAGTTCTCGATGCTGCGGATAATGACTGGATAGCTCGTCCCGTTTCCCCATCTCAAAATCGTCGAACTCGAAACCCGGAGCCACCGTGCATCCTACCAACGCCCATCCCTTCCCATCGGCGACATGGGATGCGAACCAGCAACCGCCCCGAACGACCGCCTGAAAGACCTGCCCCGCGTCGGCGGCATTGCCTAGTGAAATCTCTGAGTGAGCTCCATCCGCCGAAATCAGGTGGACCACCAGGGATCCTCCCGCATAAAAATGCCAGATCTCATCGGAACGCAGCCGATGAAACGCCGAAAAGTTATTTCCATCGAGAAGAAAATAGATGGCGGTCGACGCAGAGCGAGCCCCATCGAATCCGCGCAGCGCTCGGCCCGGGATGATCAGATCAGACTTGTAGGTCTGCCGGAAATAGCCGCCTTCAGGATGTGGCGTGAGTTCAAGCTTGTCGATCCAATATTGCGCATCTGATTCGTTCAGATCTCGCATGCGTGAACGACTATACGCCTCTGTAGGTAGATGTTCAGGAGCCGCAAGCCAGAGCGGGATGCCTGCGCTGAGAGAGCGTTTCAAGTTTCGTTCGCAGCCATCAGGGCGCGCCTGCTCTTGCGACGATGTAACGTTTTCATCCCACCGCGCACTATACCGAGCAGGAGGTTTCAATTATGCGACCGATTTACTTAGCTCATGAACTCGACGCGGCCTGGATCATCGCGCTCTGGCTCGCCATCCACGGCGGAGATCCCGCACCCGAAGTCGTTGCCGCGCAAGCCATCGCGGCTCTCGCCCAGTATGTGAACGGAGCCAGAGAGCGCTCTTTCACCTTTGAAGAACTGAAGCTTCAATTCGCGAAACTCGGAGTGGTGGTGACCGAGCGGGAACGAGAAGCCGCTGCATCAACCAAGCCGCAGCTCCTGATGGCGCAGGAAAGCGACGAGCGCAATGAATTCCACATCCACCAATATTGTTTCAAGTTCGAAGGATCGACCATCTGCACCGAATTGCCCGTCCTCACCCACTTGCGGACCGCTGCCTGAAACGCCGTGGGATTCCCACCTGCCAGGTTTACTCACCCTGCCGCGGAGCTCTCCCACCCTTGCATCTTCAGCAAGGGTGGGGCTCAGACCTTAGTTCAACGGGTCTGCCCACACCCCTTTCTCGCTCCTCTCCGCTCGTGACACTACCTTCCTATTGACCGGGATAGGCATTGGCATGAGAATCGCTGGTTTCATCTTGTGGCTTGGGGAAAACTGCATTGAGGAAATTGGGAAGAATACTGCTCATTTCATTAGGCGGGCTGATTGTCGTGCTCGCCGTAGTGATCACCTTCACGATCGGTTGGCGTCCGTTCATCGGGCCGCGCGCGCGGGCGGTCGGCAATCGACAGTTTGACCGGACGCCGGAGCGGCTCGCGCGAGGAAAATACCTGGTGCAGGGATTGCTGGGATGTGAAGTCTGCCACAGCGAGAGAGATTGGACGAAGCCCGGAGCACCAAGAGTGGCGGGCATGGAATTGGCGGGACAGAACTTTACTCTGCCCGGCATTCCCGGAACGTTGATCGCTCCCAACTTGACGCCGGATCGAGAGACGGGCGCAGGCGAGTGGACGGACGATCAGATTGCACGCGCGATCCGGGAAGGCATCAAGCACGATGGAACGACGATATTTCCGCTCATGCCCTACGCAGCCTACAGGGATCTTTCGGATGAGGACCTCGCATCGGTGGTGGTGTATGTGCGATCGGTGACTCCGGTACGAAATCCGTTGGCGCCCTCGAAAATCAATTTTCCGGTGAACTATTTAGTACGGAGCGCACCGCAGCCGGTGACGGCGCCGGTTCCGGACCCAGCGCCCGACCCGGTCTCGCGCGGGAAATACATGGCACGGCTCGGTTGCGGCTGCCATACACCCGTCGCCAGTATGCCGTACGCCGGCGGAGAGTCACTGACCGGTCCGTGGGGCTCCGTGGTGAGCCCAAACATCACGCCGGATGCTTCCGGAATCAGTTATTACACGGAGGCGACGTTCATCACGACCTTGCGCACAGGGTATGTTGGCGCACGGAAGCTCAATTCGATCATGCCGGTTAACGATTTCAAGAACCTCACGGACGACGATCTGAAAGCGCTCTACGCCTATTTGCGAACACTGCCGCCGACGAAACATCGGGTGGATAACACTCTGCCTCCAACCTATTGCGAGGTCTGCAAGCAGAAGCACGGGGCCGGCGATCAGAACTAAATTGGCGCGCGTGTGGCGGAACGGTAGGGCCGGAACTGTTTTGAACTTTCCAAATCGCCGCAATTGACAAGCATTCTAGGCGATCGCCTCAATGCGCCTGTGACAAGGCCGACTCCGCCAGGCGCAAGCGTTTGGCGACGATTGCCGGATCACCCACCTGGAAGCTATTTGGCGCGCTGTGGTTGGGATGCTCAATGCGATGCCAGGCACTGAGGCTGGCTCCGTATTGCGAGCGCGCTTCCGTCCAGTTCGAGTTGCGGGCGGCAGCGGACGCTCCCGGCCGTTGAGCTCTTTTAACGCTGAGATCGCCTAGGCCGGAGTGAGCGTCGGCGGCAACATAAATGGCGTCGAGGTTCGCCGGAATCAATGGCTCGGCAATGGTCAGGGCCCGCTGAAAATATTCGGCGGCGGCCCGATCGTGGCCGGCCTTGTAAGCAGCTTCTGCTAATTTCACGTCCGCTGCTGCCACATTCACGGCTTCTCCGGCTCCTGCCTTGTAGAGGAATTCATATACCGATCGGCCGCGCTGGATCTCCCCAATGGCGGCTTCCGGTTGATTGGCCAGGGTCAAGATCGTACCGTGCATGACGAGCATGGCGGCAAAAACGCCGCGTTGAAAGGCTTTTTCAGGAGCGTTCGCCACCAGTTTTCGCATGATCTCCAGACTGCGGGCTGACTCATCGAGTGCGAGAGGAATGTTGCCCGCTCTCGATGCCGAAGATGCCGTGTTCATAGAGCTGATCGAAAGCCCCTGCTGAAGGAGAGCATTGTTGGGGTCTTTTGCCACCAGGGTCTGATAGATTGCCAGGTCCTTTTTGTTATTTTCGAGTGCGTGAGGATAGTCGCCGAGATCGTCGTAAACGCTGGCGATCGAACCGTGGTCGATGGCGAGGCTGCGCCAATAGCGAAGGTCGTTGGAAAGTTGTGTGATCTGGACATGGATCTCCAGTTCCTTCTGGTAATACTTGAGCGCCTCGCGCGCGTCCAGGCCTTCCAGAACCGCGCCGAGGTCGCCCGAACCCATGGCGTAGTCGTGAAGAGTGCGAATATCATTCGGCGCAAGTTTCATGGCAAGTTCGCCGAAAACCATGCTGCGCTGATAGTCCGCGAGGATCTTCTGCCGGGCCGAGGGATCGCCGGGATAGCCGATACGCCCTGAGACCTCATATTCGAATCCGACCTCGTCGATAATTTTCTTGATCTCCGGCTGGGCGACATTGAGCGCTTCGGAAATCGCGATGGCGCGCTGGATCGGCTGGCGTGCTCCCCTCGGATCACCGTTGGCCCACAGCTGGTGAGCGACAAGGCGATATCCCACCGCCAGGGCGAGACGGTCATTCCAATCTTTGGAAATCGCGTCGATCTGCTTGCGGATATCGAGTGCCTTTTCATAGCTCGCGAGCGTGCCTTGCGCGTCCCCCAGGTTATTCTCCAGGTAATCGCCCTGCACCGAACCGAGGCGCTCATAGGCCGATGCCAGTTCACGTTGCAATCCGATGTCGCCGCGTGACTCCTGGGCGAGATCGTTCAGGTATCGGAGAGCGCGATCGACAATGATCTTCTTTGCGGGAGTTGTGCCGGGAAGATCTTTGATTGAGTCGTGGACATCAAAGATCAGGGAATTCGCGAGGCTGCGAACGTCATTGAAGCGTTGCTGGGCGATGCGGGCTTCGCGCACGGTGATTACGAATCCCGCGGCAACCGTAAGTGCGATGGCGGCGGCAGCGGTCACGCCCGCCTTGTGCCGAAGCACGAACTTAGACGCTCGGTAACTTGCCGTGTCTTTTCGAGCCAGGACCGGCAAGTACGCAAGATATCGCCGGACATCCTCGGCAAACTGTTCAACCGAGGCGTAGCGGCGCTGCGGTTTCTTGCGCAGTGCCTTCAAAACGATATTGTCGAGATCCCCCCGTAATTCATTTCGGCGGATATCGTATGCGAGTCCCAGCGACTTGCGGAAAAAACCGAGGTGGACTCTCGAGGAGGGCCCGGCGCCAGGCCTCGTTACCGTGCTCGGTTTCAACGGTTCGAATTCGCAAATGACGCGTGCCGCGTCCTGATATTTAACGGTGGGCGGATAAGGACTCTTGTCGGTTAAAAGTTCATACAAGACAGTGCCCAGGGAATAGACATCGCTTGCCGTCGTGATCGGCTCTCCTCGCACTTGCTCCGGGCTTGCGTACTGCGGAGTCAAGGCACGAAACATGGTTAACGTTTGATCCGGTTTCGCTGAGGTGACATCGCTGTCGAGAATTTTCGCGATGCCGAAGTCCAGGAGTTTGGGTGTGCCATCCTGCGTTACGAGAATGTTGCTGGGCTTGATGTCGCGATGAATGATCAGCCGCTGATGAGCGTATTGCACCGCCGCACAGACCTGCATGAAGATCCGTAGCCGCTCACGAATGGAGAGTTTGTGGGCCTGGCAGTATTCGGTGATGGGCTGGCCTTCTACCAACTCCATCACCAGGTAAGGCGTGCCGTCTTCAGAGGTGCCGCCGTCGAGCAGGCGCGCGATGTTGGGATGTTCAAGGCTGGCGAGAATCTGGCGTTCATTCTTGAACCGGCGAACCACGAAGTCCGAATCCTGCCCTCCGCGCACGACTTTCAGCGCGACTTCTTTTCGATATTCATCGTCGGCCCGATACGCGCGGTAGACCTCGCCCATGCCGCCCACACCGATCTGCTCGACGGTCTTGTAAGCTCCGAAATGGCGGCCGATGGCGCGGCTTTGTTCTGCGTCGAGAAGGGTTGCGCTCACTTCGGCAAGAGCGGTTTCATTCAGGAAGCGGGAACTGGCGCCGATTTCGTGCTGGAGTAGGACCTCAACTTCGCGGCGGAGGGACGCATCGCCGGCGCAACTTTTTTCCAGACAAGCGTCGCGTTCTGCCGGACCGGCCTCCATGGCTTCGGCCAGCGCATGCTTCACTTTCTGCCAGCGTTCGGGATTCATAGCGCGGCGGATTCGGTCATGGTCCGGTGCAGCCACAAGCGCGCAGTGGCCCATTCGCGTTTCGCGGTGGCAGGGGAAACCTCTACAATCTCGGCCGTTTCCTCGATGGAAAGTCCTCCGAAAAACCGAAGTTCGACAATCTTGCATTGCCGGGGATCCAGTGACGCCAACTGGTTCATGGCAGCGTCCAGCGCGATGAGATCGAGGGTCGTTTGCTTTGGAACTTCCTGGGGATGATCGAGAGCCTCGTCGAGTGAAAGCGTGACCGCATTGGCTCCGCGTTTTGCGGAGGCGGATTTCCGGGCGTAGTCGATGAG
>JASLEQ010000627.1 GCA_030151135.1 Candidatus Sulfotelmatobacter sp.
CTCATCGACGAAGATCACGTAGTGAGGATTTCCGAGGGAGACGGGAATACCGCGAAACTCCTGGGCGGCAGCTTTGATGGTAAGTTCTGGTTTTACCTCGGCCTTACCCATTTCAGTCTCGAATTCATATTCGGAATCGCGCCGCGAGATGAGCGAACAAATCTTCGTACCCGCACCGGTGAGAATCGACACGCGTTCCTTTTCTTGTGTTGCACAAATATAGGCTGCAACGCAACGCGTGCCATTGCCGGAGATTTCCGCGTGCGAGCCGTCGGCATTGATGAGTCTTATTTCCACGTCCGCCGAGAAGTGCGGAGATATCCATTCGACGCCGTCGGCCCCAACGCCGTTGTGACGGTCGCAGATGTGCTTAGTGAATGCGGCGATTTCACTGGCGGGAGGTGCGAGCGCGGCGTCGATCAGCAGGAAATCATTGCCGCAGGCGCTGGCTTTTACAAATGGTATTGTGCGGATGGCGGGCTTCACTCGCGCTCCACCCGTCCGAGCGAAACAGCTCCGGTGAGAACGGACGATGCCTTCATCTGCCGGAATAATTCTCGTTGGTCACGAGAGCAGCCTTCGACGTCGAACTGCAAGCGAATATGCTGGCCCGTATCGCCGCTGAGCGTATTCAACATCAGCCGATGCTGGGTTTCCAGAATGCGATTCACTTCATGGGTGACCGCATCGAGACTTGCACCCGTCACTTCATAGCTGGAGAGCAGAAGTTTCACATTGAATGTCTCTTCCAGGTGTCCAAGGGTGAAAAGTGCAGCGAGGACGAGGCCGGTTGCGAAGATGGCTGTGAGGTAAAGTCCGCCTCCCGCTGCCATGCCGACGGAGGCGACAACAAAAATCGTGGCGGCGCTGGTGAGGCCTGTGGTCAACCCACGAGTATGAATAATGGTCCCTGCGCCGATGAAACCGATGCCGGGAATGATCTGGGCCGCGATGCGGGCCGCGTCGGAGGGTACGCCTGCCAATCGCGCGGAGAGCAGAGTGAACATGGCTGCGCCAAAGCAGATGAACATGTTGGTGCGAAGTCCAGCAGGACGGTGGTTCAACTCACGCTCAAGACCGATCGCACCACCCAGGATTGCGGCCAGCAGAAGTCGCGACACGGAACTGGTGACGATGCCGCTTGCGGCTTCTTGGTTGATGAGATCGAAGAGGCGATGCCAGTCCATGGCGGTTCCGTGTGCACAACCTGTATCGGATGGCCGGATTTTAACATTCCGCCGAGGCTTCGCTGCGTAACCGGAATGATTACCGCAGGCGGTAGAGAATGGCCCGTGACTGTCCAGTGACGTGGATCTCGACAAGTTCGCGCAGGTGCTTGCCGCTGATAGCCTCGAAAACCGGATCGCCTTCGAACGCCAGAGCGTAATCGGCATAGTGGGTCGGATCGGCGAGCGCGCGCTCCCACAGGCCCTGGGAATCGGCGGGTTGCTTCCAGACCCGGTGGTTCCCTTCGTTGATGGTATGACTCAATGGGATCGCGGCACGCTCGAGGGCTCCTACATGATCGCCGAGATACATCAGGATGGTGGCATTCTCCGGCAGTTTTTGGAGCCAGGAAGCAAGTTCCTTTTCAAGTTGATTGCGGGTCCGCATGTTGACCAGCGCCTCCTGCAGGGTAATGGGACCGGAACGCCAGACCGATGCATAACTGGCAATCACGAACAAAAGTACAGCGACAATAGATACGGCCTTCAGGCGACGCTGCCAGGTGGAGCGCAGGATCAGGCAAATCAGGCTGGCCACAGCGACGGAGAGAGCCGGAAGCATCTGCAGTCCGTAACGGGTGTTGTAATGGGTGAAAGGCCACCATTGGGGGATGAAGATGGGAACACCGCCATACGCGATGGAGAGCGCGTAGAACGGGAGCGGAACCAGGAGTAGCAGCAGCAAGGAAGCGGTTGAACTCGAGTTGCCGCGCAGAAAGTAGAGCCCGGCGACAAGGGCTGTTGGCAACGATAGAAGCCAGCCGCGCTGAAGCCAGGAATTTTCCGCGAGATTGTCCTCGGCAGCTTTCAGGAAGTAGCGGCCCGAAGTGACGAGCTTTCCGGTGCCGGGATGTCCGGGATTTCCGGAGGTCTGGGTGCGTTTCTCAATCGCTTTCGCGGAGTACGGGCCATTCTCGAATTCGAGCGGGTTGCGGTAGACGAGGCCGTTATAGGCGAGCCAGAGGGCGGGCGCCGCGGCGGCGATGAGGAGGAATTTGAGGCCTGTAGAGACAGGGGCTAAAGCCCTTGTATTTTCCGCGTCGGTGACGCGGCCCTTAGGGGCCGCTCTTCCACGGTCGTCCGAACGCCGCCTCAGGATCGAACGATCTCCCGCTACCAAGTCGAGCAGTACGATTCCCATGATGGCCGCTGTCAGGAACCATCCGTCGTAACGGGTCAGACAAGCTGCAGCCAGACATAGTGCGCACTTGACCAGAGCATGGGCTTCTGCGCGAGCTGATTCCGTGAAATACACGACGGCCCAAATGAAGAATGCGAGATAGAGCGACTCCCCCATGGCGGTCGACTGCATGTAAATGAGATTGGGATTGCTCCCGTAGATGAGGGCGGCGATCCAGGCGGCGATGTTTGCGGGACCGTCTACCTGGGAAGTCCGTGACAGGGCGCTGC
>JASLEQ010000629.1 GCA_030151135.1 Candidatus Sulfotelmatobacter sp.
CATGCCTACATCTCGCCCGTCCCCAGCCTCGCGAATGGCTGGCTGATGGCGATCTTCCTCTACATGTTCGTGGGCTTCTACGCCTGCGGCCCCGGCGTCTGCGTGTGGCTGGCGCTTTCCGAACTCATGCCTACCCGCATCCGCTCCAATGGCATGAGCGTCGCGTTGGTCGTCAACCAACTCGTTTCCACCCCGCTCGCAGCCGTCTTTCTTCCCGTGGTTGGAAAGTACGGCTACTCGACGATGTTCTTCCTGTTTGCCGGCTTTACGGTCATTTATCTGCTAACCGTGGCCATCTTCCTGCCCGAAACCAAGGGAAAAACCCTCGAGGAGATCGAAAAGCATTTCGAGCGAGTGTAGACCCGCGCCTCCGCATACCCGCTATGGAAACCGCTATTTCCCTGGTGGTCGCGTCGGCTGGAGTTAAGCGGCTCGGCCCATCGATGGATGTCCAATACATTCATACTGACTGAAGCGACCGAAGTAATCTGCGAAAACACTGCTCCGAAGTGGTGGTCGGAAAGCCACCACTCCTAAGAGCTCAAACAGCGATCAACGCCCGGTCATTGCTTCAAGATGCTCGGGATACCGGTTGCCTTCAACCGGTATGCGGGAGGACGACTCATCGATTTGGAGCAGGTCATCGGCGGTGAGCACCAGCGATTCCGCCCCGAGGTTCTCCTCGAGCCGGTGCAGCTTTGTGGTACCCGGAATGGGAACCATCCACGGCTTCTGAGCCAGGATCCAGGCAAGGGCCACCTGGGCTGGGGTGGCATTCGTTCTTGCCGCAATGTCCTGAAGGAGCCTGACGAAGGCCAAGTTGGCTTCCATTGCCTGGGGTTGGAACCGTGGCAGTTGCTTGCGGAAGTCCTTGTCAACGAATTCCGTATTCCGGTCCATCTTCCCGGTGAGAAATCCCTTTCCGAGGGGACTGTACGGCACCATGCCGATCCCCAATTCCTCCAGCAGAGGGATGATCTCCTGCTCGGGCTTGCGCCACCATAAGGAATACTCGTTTTGCAGCGCCGTGACCGGTTGTACCGCGTGGGCGCGGCGGATGGTTTGGGCTCCGGCCTCGGAAAGGCCGAAGTGCCTGACCTTGCCTTGCTGAATCAGGTCTTTCACAGCCCCCGCTACATCTTCGATGGGCACGTCCGGATCGACTCGATGCTGATAGAACAGATCGATGGTTTCGATGTTGAGCCGTTTCAGGGAGGTTTCGGCGACCTGTTTGATGTGCTCCGGACGGCTGTTCAGCCCCTGCCATCCCGGACTGCCATCCGGATGGAGATTGAAACCAAATTTCGTAGCGATGACGACTTTATCGCGAATGGACGAAAGAGCCTTGCCGACGAGGAGTTCGTTGGTAAATGGCCCGTACACTTCCGCCGTGTCGAAGAATGTGACACCCATATCCACGGCCTTGCGCATGAGGTTGATCATTTCGCCCTCATCGGGGGCCGCGCCATAAGAAAAGCTCATTCCCATGCAGCCGAGTCCGAGAGCTGAGACTTCCAGCCCGTTTCCCAACGTTCGCTTTTGCATCCTGTGCACTCCTTCCCCTAGGGATTCCTTCTCGCGAAGCGTAACCTTGTCATGCACGGTTCTTCGCGAGCTATGGAGCCTCGATTCATCTCCAGTCTAGAATCAGATCGCCCATGAGACTAGCCAGTTGGCTTGGGATGCAGTCATGAGTATCATTCATGAATGCTGAAGAACAATCTGGGCGATCTGGCGTCCTTTGCCATCGTGTCAGAAGAGCGGAGTTTTACTCGCGCTGCCAGCCGGCTGGGCGTCTCTCAATCGGCTCTGAGCCATTCCATGAGCGGTTTGGAGAAGCGTCTCGGAGTACAGTTGCTCGCCCGCACAACCCGAAGCGTGTCACCCACAGCTGCCGGACGCGCTCTCCTTGACGATTTAGCACCCGCTTTGGATCGCATCGAACGATCGCTTGCCGAAGCCAGAAAGCTGCGAGAGAACCCCACGGGACGAATCCGGCTCATCCTTTCCAGCACTGCCGCCCATCTGGTCCTTCTGCCGAAGCTCGCGCAATTTGCGCGCGCATGTCCCGACGTCGTCCTGGAGATCACATCCTCCAATGATCCCGTAGATCTGGTCGCGGGGCAGTATGACGCAGGCGTGCAGATCGGCGAATTTATTCAGCGCGATATGGTGGCGGTGCGGGTCAGCAAAGATTTGCGGCTCGCCGTCGTGGGTACGCCGGCATATTTCCAATCGCACCAGATTCCCCGGACGCCACGTGACCTCAAAGAGCACGCGTGCATTGCGTTTCGCTTTGCCAGCGGCGTGTATCGCTGGGAATTTCAGAAAGGGCGGAAGGTGTTCACGGTAGGACCGCAGGGTCCGGTGACGTTTGACGCTCCTGAGATGGTGATCGCGGCGGTCCTGAACGGGATCGGCGTGGGAACAGCGGTAGAGGAGACGGTGCTGCCCCTGGTTCGCGAAGGACGGCTCATTCAGGTCCTTCGCGACTGGTGTCCGGCGTTTCCCGGATATTTTTTGTATTACCCGAGCCGTCGGAATCAGACCGCCGCGCTTGCAGCCCTGATCAACACCCTCCGGCTGTCGGAGTCATGAGACCGAGAATCGCGTTCGTTTTCACCCCTCCGCTCTAGCTCGCTACCGACATCACCAGCTTGCCGAAGTGGCTGCCTTCTTCGAGGCGCGCCAAAACCTCCCGGGC